>JAUXOF010000045.1 GCA_030682405.1 Thermodesulfovibrionales bacterium | reverse complement strand
AAAGGAGGCTGGAGGGGTGATTGACCAAGGCATTCAATAAAACAAGCGAAAAGCTGAAGCGCAAACTACTTAGAAGTAGTATGCCGAAGGCTGAAGTCATATTATGGTAAGCACACCTCCCCTCGCCCCTCCTTGGCAAGGAGGGGATTTAATCCTCCCCTTACCAAGGGGAGGCTGGAGGGGTAATTGACCAAGGCATTCAATAAAACAAGCGAAAAGCTGAAGCGCAAACTGCTTAGAAGTAGTATGCCGAAGGCTGAAGTCATATTATGGTCGAAGCTGAAGGGAAAAGGGTTACAGGGCAATAAATTCAGGCGTCAGTATAGCATTGAGCAGTTTGTGATAGATTTTTATAGCCCAAAACTAAAACTGGCAATTGAGTTGGACGGCGATTCTCATTTTGTTGAAGGCGCGGACGAATATGACAGGGAGAGGCAAACCATAATTGAAGCCTATGGAATCAGATTCTTGCGTTTCACGAACAAAGAGGTGCATGAGAACCTGAAAGGGGTACTGGATAAAATAATGGCGACCATCATTACGCAAGAATCAGGAGAGGGAGATTGCGGTTACGGATGAAAAGATTGACGAAATCGTCTATGGGCTTTATGGTATAACAGAGGAGGAGAAAAGGATAATTGAGGATAAGAGGTAGAATGAATAAGTTCAGATACATATGAGATAGAAATAGGCTGTCAAGGGAGTTGAGGAGAAATATATAATGCGGTATTACAAGACCCGACCCCTATTTATGACCGCAGAAAAAATCAGCATGAGAAAACTCAGATGAGACACGGCAGCTTTAGAAGGAAAATGCCTCAGAGGACATGCAGTGCAAAGTCCGCAATTGATATTGTGAGAGAATTGAAACAGGTCGGCAATCCTTCAACTGATTACAGAGAACAGTCTCTTAAGATACATGGGCTCATCTGCGCCAAATGTTCAAGAGAGTTTGACTATAAGGATCGGCATCTTTTGACCGTTCATCATAAGGATGGCAGCCACAACAATAATCCCCCGGATGGTTCCAACTGGGAAAATCTCTGTGCCTATTGTCACGAGGATGAGCACAGCAGGGGGCTGCTTGGTGACTATTTGGGCAGTTAATGCACAAAATGGGAGCATGTCTTGCAATATGGAAACGCAAGGCAGAGGAAATACTTGCCAAAGGCTCGTAGAGAAGAGGATTACGGGATAAAAGAGAGGCGGCGGCCTTTGTTTTATGCTAAAATCTTTTCAAATGCCGGAACTCAGGTTCAACCTCATAGCAAACGAGTGGGTGATAATATCCACCGAGCGGGCCAAAAAGCCGGAAGACTTCCGGCAGTGGAGGGAAAAGAGGTATCTGCCCGAGCATATTGATTCCTGCCCGTTTTGCGTTGGGAACGAGGCAAAGACCCCCGGTGAGATACTGAGGGTTCAGAAGGACGGCGGCTGGAAGGTGAGGGTGATACCGAACAAATTCGCCGTTCTCTCAGAGGGGGGCCAAACACAGAGGATGAACGACGGGCTCAGGCGGGCCGTTCCCGGCATCGGAAGGCACGAGGTCATAGTAGAGTCCCCCATGCACAACGCCTTCCTGCCTTTTTTGGAAGTCGAGGACATTGCCGATATCCTCAGGGTCTATAGGAGCAGGTTTGTCGCGGCATACGAAGCCCCAGGAGTCGAGCACGTCATCATATTTAAAAACCACGGCGAGGCATCGGGGACTACCATCCAGCATCCGCATTCGCAGCTTGTGGCGACCCCGGTCATGCCGATTCAGGTCAGGGAGAGGTTGGATGAGGCGACCCGGTATTTCGACAGCACGGGCCGGTGCCTGATGTGTGCAACGGTATCGGATGAGCTTGGGGACAAAAGGCGCATAATACTCGACACTGAGCACTTTGTAACATTCATACCCTATGCAGCCTTTTCCCCGCTTCATATGTGGATATTCCCCAAGAGGCATATGGCATCGTTTTCCGACATAGGGGATGCCGAGATAGGCGACCTTGCCCTTAACCTCAAGACGACCCTGCTTAAGCTCTACCACGGGCTTGACAACCCTGATTACAACTATGTGATACGCACCGAGGGGACTGAAAAACACCGTTCCAAGTATTTCCACTGGTATCTGAGCATCGTGCCCCGCCTAAGTCAGGCATCCGGCTTTGCCCTCGGCTCGGGCATGTACATCAACCCCTCCATCCCGGAGGAGATGGCGGAGTTCATGAGGGGAGTGAATATCACCTGATTTAGGGGATTTTAAGAGAGTCGAGAATGCCGAATACCGCCTGAACCGCCGGGGAACCGGCAGGCAGCGCAATTATCGGTTTCCCCTGAAGGTCAAACTCAAAGATATTGCCGTCGTTGGGTATGAGACCGGTCACCTTGAGGCCCAAGCCCCCGGCATAGTCCGTGAGTTCCCCGCCTTCGTTGCCTGAGACCCTGTTGATTATCAATATTCTTTCTTTGACCGAGAGATTAAGCTCGTCCACAAGGTTGTTTATCCTTTTTGCGGTCTGTATGCCTTTTACCGTGGGGTCGCTTACGATTAAAAGCAGGTCGACGTTGTGCGTGGTCTTCCTTGAGAGGTGCTCCATGCCCGCCTCGTTGTCTATCACGACATACGGATATGTTTCCGAGAACCTGTCCGTGTATTTCCTTATGATATTGTTTGCGGCGCAGTAGCAGCCCGGGCCCTCGGGCCTTCCCATGACCATGAGGTCGAACCCCTTTGCCTCTATGACTGACTGCTGGACCTGATAGTCAAAGAGCTGCTCCATGCTCATGCCGCCCGGTCGTTCGGCGCCTGCCCTGATGGTCCGGAGGGACTCCTCGCGGAGATGTCCTATCGTCGTATGCGCCTCCACCCCCAATGCCTCGTTGAGGCATGAGTTGCTGTCCGCATCCACCGCAAGGATGGGGCCTTGCCGTTTTTCCTTAATGTATCTGACTGTCAGGGCTGCAATGGACGTCTTGCCGGTGCCGCCCTTGCCTGATAGAGCTATGACGAAAGCCATTTTTTATTTTACCACAGCATGCATGCCGCAGCCGGGCCGCTTTATATTTGGCCCTGTTATGGTTTATCTTAGTTAAACCCATACTAAAACGTAAAAGGGGGATTAGCGATTGCGGATGTCGTTTGAAACTCGCGGCAGGTTGTTTATTCTTATCGGGACGGTTCTGGCCGTTATTTTTTTAACGCCCGCCTCCGGCCTCTTTGCAAGCCATGAGAAGGAGCCGGATAAAAAGAGGGTGGAGTATGAATTGGAACTCGACCCGTATTATACGAGTTTCGGCGTTTATGTGAGCCTCACCAATGCCCCCATTCCGGATGTCGGCGAAAAAAACGAGCTTGAAATATACAAAGACCTCCTCTTCAGCTCCTACCTGCCGCGCTATTTCGTTGTTGAGGCCAGTGTCAATCCCCTGCCCAACCTCGGCGTGATAATAAAAAGGAGCTACCGTGATTTCTACGAGCGGAGCGAGGTCTCAGGCAGTTTCAACCCGATTCAGGCTGTAACCGCGGGGTTTGAGGAGCCGTACGCCTTCTCGTTGTTTTTCGGCAGCGTGGTCAACTACAGAAAGGCGGGGGAGGGAAGAAAGGCCGGGAACAAGGGCTACATGGGGTATCTGATAAGCACAGGGAACTACCACATCAAGAACAACGAGACGATTAGGGACGACTGGTACGAATTCGAGTGGAAGGTAAAGGGGGACAGGGTTCTCCCGGCAGGCAGCATGCGCTGGAGCTTCAGGGTCGGCGCAAAGGTGCACGAAAACCCCGAAATCTCCGATGTGCTCTATGTCTCTTTAAGGCGGAGCAGGGTTGATTATCAGGCGTCTGCCTACTCGATAATGAAAAACAGCGGGTTCGAGTACACCTATGACATGGACAGCGGGGATTTCGGCGCGGTCAGGCATTTATTTTTAGTGGACAAGAAATGGCCCCTTAAAAGGCTGAAGACCGCATTTTCCGTTGTAGTGGGTTTTGTGTGGGATGCGGACAGGAAATACAAAGGCTCGCTGAATGAAAAGGACAGGGGAGACAATTTTCAGGTTATCGTGAGGCCCAACATAGAGTTCTAAGGCAGGCTTGGCAGGAGGCAGCAGTAAAATGGATTTCATGCGGAACTTTCACCCCGTGGTTCAGGCCCTTATTGCCACGGCATTTACGTGGGGGATGACTGCACTTGGGGCTGCGGTTGTCTTTGCCGGCAAAGACATAAGCAAAAAGCTCCTTGACGGGATGCTCGGTTTTGCCGCGGGCGTGATGATTGCGGCCAGTTACTGGTCGCTCCTTGCGCCTGCAATCGAGATGTCTGAAGGCATGGCAATCCCGGCATGGTTTCCGGCAACAGCCGGGTTTATGGCAGGAGGCATCTTTCTCTGGGGAGCGGATAAACTGCTTCCGCATCTGCATATCGGGTTTCCCATGGAGCAGGCCGAGGGGATAAAGACCTCATGGCAGAGGAGTATACTTTTGGTCCTTGCCATTACTCTCCACAACATCCCTGAGGGGCTTGCCATCGGGGTCGCCTTCGGGGCCGCTTCGGCAGGGCTGCCTTCTGCGACATTTGCAGGGGCGGTTGCCCTTGCCGTGGGCATCGGGATTCAGAATTTCCCGGAGGGCACGGCAGTCTCCGTGCCGCTCAGGCGGGAGGGCATGTCGCGGGCCAAGAGCTTCTGGTACGGCCAGCTCTCAGGCATTGTCGAGCCTCTGGCTGGTGCCGCAGGCGCAGCCGCGGTTATGGTCTTTCGGCCTGTTTTGCCCTATGCCCTCGGTTTTGCCGCGGGCGCGATGATTTTTGTCGTTGTGGAGGAGGTCATTCCAGAGTCCCAGAGGGGGGGCAACACTGATTTTGCCACAATGGGGACGATGCTCGGCTTTACTTTAATGATGGTGCTTGACGTTGCTTTTGCTTAATTGGGGTAAGACCCCGCCGGGAGGCACAGCCTCCAGAGGAAGGCCGCGGGCCTTAATAGAACTCCTTCAGAGCAGCCTCTATCTTTGAGGCGTCAAAGGGCTGCCTGTGAAGGGGCTGGCCTTTAATGACGGGTATCCTTTCTTCAAGAACCCCTCGGCGGTTCCTGTATATTATGCCTGTGGGAATCCTGTCTCCCCATTCAAGTGACCTCCTAAAGGCCTCCACCCTGTCTTCGGGATTATGCTCAGGCTCTATTTGATAGACCCTCTGCTTATACCACTCGTAGGTATTTAGCCTGTTGAATGTCACGCACGGCTGAAGTATGTCGAGCAGGGAAAAACCCTTGTGGAGGATGGCCGCCTTCATAAGTTCTTTTAGATAATCCATGTCTCCTGCAAAGCCCCTTGCGACAAAGCCCGCATCAAGGGCCACAGCCATGGCAGGGGGACTCAGTTGTCCGGAGAGCACGCCGAAGGGCTGAACCTTTGTCGCCATGCCTTCCATGCTCGTCGGGGAGGCCTGGCCTTTTGTAAGGCCGTATATCTGGTTGTCATGGACAAAGAGCTTTACGTTTATGTTCCTCCTTATGGCATGAATCAGGTGATTGCCTCCCTCTCCGTAACAGTCCCCGTCTCCTGCCACGGCAATTACCAGCATCTCGTGGTTGGCAAGTCTTGCGCCGGTGGCAACGGGAAGGGTTCTTCCGTGGAGGCCGTTAAAGGTATTGCACTTCATGTAATGGGGGAGTTTGCTTGCCTGCCCGATGCCTGAGACTATGAGTATTTGATGCGGCTCCATATTAAGCTCAACGAGCGCTTTTTTAAGAGCGCTTAGAATCATGAAGTTGCCGCACCCGGGACACCATGCCGGGTTCTGGCCTTTATAGTCTTCATACGAGGGCATCGAGCTCTCCCATAAGTTCGTCGGCGCTAAACGGCCTTCCGTCGAATTTGTTAATCCTTGCACTAAACACGTATCCCGTCTCCGCCCTCATAAGGAGCGCAAACTGGCCTGTGGCGTTGTTCTCTATGCACACGGAAACCTTTGCGGCCCTGAGCATGCCGGGGTAGTCGAACTTTTCGGCTGAAGGGAAGGGGTATATCTCGCTGAAATGGAGCATCGCCGCGTTCTTTGTTTTTGAGAGCGCATTTACGGCCTCTTTCATCACCCCGTATGTTGAGCCCCAGCCTGCAAGCACTATGTCGGGACTTTTGCTTCCGTAATGAAGCGGCGGGGAAATCTCCTGCCTTATGAGCGGGAGCTTTCTTAGAAGCCGTTTTTCAACCATCTTCACCCTCGTCGCTGCATCCTCTATGATATGCCCTTCCTCGTCGTGCTCGTCGCTGTCGGTTACGACGAGGTGTGCCGCGTCCCCGGGAACGCCGAGCGGGGACACGCCGCTTTCTGTGAAGGCATGGCGCTTGTATCCGGGAAGGTCTTTGAACGCCTTGCCCCTGACCCTGTAGTCCGCGTATTTGAGCCTCTTTGTGTCAAACCCGCTGAATGTCCATTGGGAATCCCCGAGATACTGGTCCGTGATGACGATGGCGGGTATCTGGTATTTCTCCGCAATATCGAATGCCTTGTTCGTAAGATAAAATGCCTGCCGAGGAGTGCCGGGCGCAAAGACCGCCCTTGGGAACTCGCCGTGCGCGGAGTAAAGGGCAAAGAGGAGGTCTCCCTGCTCTGTCCTTGTGGGAAGCCCGGTTGCAGGCGCAGGGCGCTGGCCGAGGGCAATGACCACGGGCGTCTCTGTCATGGCCGCAAGGGAAAGCCCCTCCACCATGAGCGCAAACCCTCCGCCTGCGGTGCCTGTCATAGACCTTACTCCGGCAAAAGATGCGCCCAAGGCCATGTTTATTGCCGCTATCTCGTCTTCGGCCTGCTCCACGACAACCCCGAATTCCTCGGCCTTTGTAGAGATATAATTCATGATTCCTGTTGAGGGTGTCATAGGATAGGCGGAGTAGAACTTGCAACCCGCTGAAAGCGCTCCAAGCCCTACGGCCTCGGTTCCTCCAATCAGCATTTTCGGCTCCGTTCCCTGAGACACCGGGAAAGGGCATCCGGTGCAGTTCTTTACCGCAAAGTCATAACCAGCCGAGGCGGCATTTATGTTTGACTTTATAACCTCGCCGCCCTTTTTTCTGAATGTGTCGCTTAAGATGCCGCTTAGGACTGAGAGGTCCATGCCGAGCATCCCCATTACCGCTCCGGTTGCAACTGTGTTGGCCATTATGCCGCTTCCGCCGTGCTCAACCGCAAGGGCTGCAAACGGAATATTCAGAAAATTCGGTTTCTCGTGTTTCTGCTTTAAGACGGCTGAGTCGTAAATAACCGTGCCGCCTGCGGAAAGCTCCTTTTCATGGCGTATTATGCTT
Organism: Thermodesulfovibrionales bacterium; assembly: GCA_030682405.1. Classification (GTDB taxonomy): domain Bacteria; phylum Nitrospirota; class Thermodesulfovibrionia; order Thermodesulfovibrionales; family JdFR-86; genus JAUXOF01. The sequence goes on along the minus strand of JAUXOF010000045.1, from coordinate 10,414 downwards.
TCCCTGTCAAACGATATGAGGATATCTATCCTGTCTCTGGATGCCGTTATAGGGGCGTCCGAGAGCCGTATCTGGTAGAAATTATGCCCGCCCCTTACCCTTGATTCGTAATCCTGATGGGAAAAGACATGATACCCTGTCCTTGCAAACACGCGGGCAAGGGTGTCTCCGACGGTCTGTATGCCCTGCCCTGCCTCGCCTCCGATTTTAAGGGTGTAGTCCATCGGCCCTGCTCACGCCGTGGGCGTGCCACCGTCTACAATGCCGTGCTCTTCCCACATGAACCAGCTGCCTGTGTCGGACATGAAAAAATACGAGTTGGCAAAAACAGCGTAATGCTGCTCCTCTTCCTTTATAAGCCTCTCAAAAAGGGCCTTCTCCTTTTTGTTCTTGGCCCCGGAGGCGGACTTCCTGTAAAACTCCACGCCCTCTTTTTCCATGCCCATGGCAATCTTAAACGCCTCCATCTCATCCGTGGTGGCCTTAATCCTCTTGCCCATCTCATGCTTAAGTTCTTCGAATATGGTCTTGATTTTCTTCATGGGGCTTACGTCTTTGGAGCTGATGCCGACATCCTTTATGATGGCGTCAATCATTTTAAGGTGTCTTTTTTCGTCCTCCATTATGGAAAGGAACATCTTTTTTCCGACCGCGTGGGATGTCTTTTTAGATGCCTCGCGGTAAAAGGCTATGGCATCCGCCTCCATTTTTTTTGCTATCTCAAGTGCGTTCATGGCTTCCCCCTTTCTTAGACTTTTTTAGACTTTTTCAAACTGGTCTTTTGCCGCTCCGCATACAGGGCAGACCCAGTCGTCCGGCAGCTTCTCAAAAGGGGTTGCCGGCGGTATCCCGCCGTCCGGGTCTCCGGCCTCCGGGTCATAGACATATCCGCATACAGAGCATTTCCATTTTTCCATCAATCACCCTCCGATAAGGTTTTATAGAAAAATCTTACTACCATGAGAAGCGGTTGTCAAACTGTTTGCGGGACAACTGTTTGCGGAAGGCACGATTTTCCACTCCTGAAAAAGTCCCTAATGCGCTTGATTTATTGGTGGAGGCGGCGGGAATCGAACCAGCAGAGAAACCCTTTTCGTATCATCCAATCAGCCGGATTCTGCCTTCGGTCAACACTGCGAGTTTGTTCTTCAGGTCGATTTTCTCTTTTTCGGCTTTACCGAGGAAACTCGTTAGATATTCAATAACAGCATCCGCGTTTTTGCTTCTTGTTCTTATTACAATCGTGCTTGCCCCGAAATGCCTGTAAATCTCTCCGAAATCCAAATCGTAAGTCAGGATTATTCTATCTTCCTTAACCGCTATCTCCACTACCTTTTCGTCTTGAAAGCCTTTGCAGCATTCGCTTATGCTCTTAACGTCATGTCCGAGTTCTCTCAGGCGTGAAGCTATTTTGGGCGATACGTTTTCATCTATCAGCAGTCTCAAGCTCAATCTCCGCAATGTGCTTTGCAGTATCTGAAGCGAACTGAATGGCTGCCATTACATCCTCTTCGGTCAAGTCGGGATAGTCCCCGACGATATCCCGCGGGGTTTTACCCTCCGCAAGCAGGTCCAGTACGACATAAAGAGGTATCCTTGTTCCTTTGAAAACGGGTTTTCCGAGGAGTATCTGAGGGTTAATCTCTATTCTTTCGCGGTAGGTTCCCATGATTCACACCTCCATCCTGAGAGAATTATACCATTTAATCACTTCGATTAATTACTCCATATTGGTGGAGGCGGCGGGAATCGAACCCGCGTCCGGAAGTACTACTCTCAGGCATCTACATGCTTAGACCGCTTATTGAGTCTCGGGCATTCGTTCCGCCGGCGGACTGGCATTCCGACGCCCACTCTCCCTTAATCTCGCCCTCCGGTCAGGAGAAACCCCGGCGGGCCAGCCTGCTGATTGACGCCCCGTCCCCAAGCACAGGCGACCTGAGGCAGAGCGCGCCGCTTTTAGTTAAGCGGCGAGTGCCAGTTCGTTGTTGGCTTTTGTGTTTGTTTCCATCTTTTTACGTGCTGATGGAGCCACGGCATGCAACCTGAGCCTCATAACCTCCGTCGAAACCTTACGCCCCCTTTGTGTGCTACCGGCTGCGAAAGGGTCACAAACCCTAACGGACACAACTTTGCGGCCGGCTTACGGATGTCACAGACCCTAATGCCAGGGTTACTGACCCCGGTTTGAGGTCTTCAGAGCCCTGTGAATCTCTCTTTTGGCCTCTTTTTCCTTAATGGCCTCTCTCTTTTCAAAGAGCTTTTTGCCCCGTGCAAGGCCGATTTCAACCTTTGCCAGAGGCCCCTTGAAGTATATCTTCAGGGGTACGAGGGTAAATCCCCTTTCTGCAATCTTTCCCCTTAATTTGTTAATTTCAGCCTTTTTAAGCAGGAGCTTTTTTGTCCTCAGCGGCTCGTGGTTTGCAATATTCCCATGGCTGTAAGGGCTTATATGGCAGTTAAGGAGAAAGACCCCTGAGCCTTTTATTATCACATGGCTTTCGCCGAGGCTGGCCTTCCCCTCCCTGAGGGATTTTACCTCTGTTCCTAAAAGAGCAATGCCTGACTCAAATGCCTCCTCTATAAAATAGTCGTGATAGGCCCTTTTGTTTGAGCAGACTACCTTCATTTATTATTTTATCACATTAGGACGGATTGCGGTATAATTTCATTATGAAGGGAGTTATTTTCATCCTTGCGTTCCTGCTGCCTGCACTGGCAAACGCCCAGCCGTCGGTTAAGTTTGCAGCCGAAAGCCATGATTTCGGGGAAATAACCGAGGGCGAGGTGATAGAGTACGACTTTGAGTTCTCCAATGCCGGCACGGGAGAGCTTCTGATAGAGAGGCTGGCAGTCCCCTGAGGGTGCACGGCGCTGATGGCTAGTTCAAGCCGTCTTAATCCCGGGGAGACAGGCAGGATAAACGTCCGCATTGACACCACTGCAATAAGGGGCAGGCTGTATAAGTCAGTCGGCGTGTTCACAAACGACACTGAAAGGCCGCATGTAACTCTGTCTCTTACTGCCGATGTAAAGGCCCGTTAGCCTTCCCTGTCATATTATTGCGGTTATTCAGGCATTTCAACTCTCTTATGATATAATCTATCCGGATGAACGATATTATTCGGAATATGCCGGTTAAATGACCCTTTCAAGGAAAATAGGCATTGCCTTTGCGCTTCTGTTTTCAGGAACTGTTGTGTTCTTAATCGTCAAAAAAACATCCGGTTCCGTTGAGGTGACGACAACGCCTCTCGGCAGGAAGACGCTTGAGATTACAGTGGCTGCCACTGCCACAGGCACCATAAAGGCCGATACAGAGGTCAGGGTCGCAGCCGAAAGAACCGGGAGAATATCAAAACTGCTTGTTGAGGAGGGCGCCATTGTCAAGGCAGGCTCGTTGATTGCGGAGCTTGACCCTGAGGACGCAAAACTCAGCCTCCGGATGTCGCTCGCCTCTTATGAAAGGGCCGGATACGCGCTCGATGAGATGCGGGCAATGCTTGAGCCGTTCAGGATAGAGGTGGAGACCGGCATTCAGAAGGCCGGGGCGACACTGAAGGAGGCTGAAAAGAGGCTTCTTAAGCTCCGCGACCTCAAAGAAAAGGGGTTCGTCTCCGAGCTTGAGCTTGATGCCGTTGAGCGCGACTGCGACATCTCAAAGGCGGCTTACGAGGCCGCACTCTCAGGCAGGAAGGGGCTTTTGGGCAAGGCCGAGGGGGTAAAGGCAGTGGAAGCCGCTTTAAAAGAGGCATTCAATGCCCTTGAGCTATCAAGGCTGAACTATGCATATTCGTTCATAAAGGCCCGGATATCAGGCGTTGTATCGTCAAGGCCGGTGAAGCTCGGCGAGACGGTTCTGAAGGGCGCACCCATAGCCGTCCTCACGGAGATGGACTCCCTTTACATAGAGGCGTTTATAGACGAGGCGGATGTGGGCAAGGTCAAAATCGGGCAGGAGGTGCATGTCTCCATGGACGCCTATCCTGAGAAGACATTCGGCGGGAAGGTCTATATGATATCTCCGGTTGTTTTGGGGGGAAGACATGAGACGCGGACGTTTGAGGTGAGGACGAGGCTTAAGGAAAAAGGCATAGTCGTCAAGCCCGGCATGTCGGCAGACGTGGAGATAGTGGTAGACAGGGTTGAGGACGCCCTCATCATACCCTCGCAGGCGGTGATTGAGAAGAAAGGCTCGCAGTACGTCTTTATAAAAGAGGGCCGTAGGGCTGTCATGAGAAAGGTCAAGACAGGGCTTTCAAACTGGACATACACCGAGATAGTCTCAGGCATAAGGGAAGGCGAGGAAGCAATAACGAATCCCGATGCCCCGGGCCTTAAGGAGGGCGTGAGGATTAGGGCCGGTGGGACTGATAATAGAACTTAAGGACGTCAGGAAGAACTATGTCCTGCCGAAGGTGACTATCGAGGTTCTGAAGGGCATAGACATGGAGGTGGAGGAAGGCGGTTTCATCGCGGTCATGGGGCCCTCCGGCTCAGGGAAGTCAACCCTGCTTCATATCGTCGGCTGCCTTGACAGGCCCACGGAAGGCCTTTATATGTTCGAGGGCATGGACATCAACTCCAAGTCGGACAACGAGCTTGCCGGAATAAGAAACTCAAGGATTGGCTTTGTATTCCAGGGCTTCAACCTCCTTCCGCGTTTCCCCGCATGGAAGAATGTGGAACTGCCGTTGCTTTACAGCGATGTGCCTGCAAAGGAAAGAAGGACGAGGGCCTATGCGCTCCTCGGCAAGGTCGGCCTTGCCGACAGGGAGACCCACGCACCGAACGAGCTTTCCGGAGGGGAACAGCAGAGGGTTGCCATTGCGAGGGCGCTTGTAAACAACCCTTCTGTTGTGCTTGCCGATGAGCCTACCGGGAATCTGGACAGCCGCTCAGGGGTCGAGATTATGCGGATATTTTCAGGGTTGAACAGGGAGGGCGTCACAATCATAATGGTCACCCATGAAATGAGCGTGGCGGAAATAGCGCAAAAGATTATCACCATAAAGGACGGGGTCTGCTCAATTGGATGTTTTTGAGACATTTAGGATGGCAAGGGACTCTCTCTACTCAAACAAGGTGAGGTCTTTCCTTACGATGCTCGGCGTGGTTATCGGGGTCTCGGCCGTAATCCTGCTTGTATCCATAGGAGAGGGCGCAAGGAGGTATATAAGAAAAGAACTCGGGGAACTCGGCTCCAACATACTTGCCGTTGTGCCGGGGAAGACCTCCATGGAAGGCGGCATGCACACTGGCACCTCAGCCGTAAGGAAGCTTACGTATGACGATGCCGTCTTAATCGAAAAGCGTTCCCATAACATCGCACACGCAGTGCCGGTCGTACTGGGGACGTCGGTGATAAAGCACGGGGGCAAAAGCAGGGACACTTACGTGGTCGGGGTGACCGAGCCTTATTTCGATATCAGGAACCTCAGAATAGCAGTCGGAAGGGCGCTTGAGCCGTCGGATATAGACGGCTCAAGGCGGGTGTGCGTCCTCGGCAGAACGGTAAAAAGGGAGATTTTAGGAGACAAAAACCCCCTTGGGGCCAAGGTCACGCTTGCGGACGCAAAATACAGGGTGGTCGGCGTTATGGAGCCAAAGGGCGTTGCCCTCGGCTTTGACATGGACGACGTTGTCTTTATACCGGTTACTTCTGCAAGGGAACTTTTCGACACGGACTGGCTTTTCAACATAACGGTCAAGGTCAAAAGCTCCGAGACCGTGGAGGCCGCAAAGACAGACATAAGGGAGCTGCTCATCAAAAGGCATGCGGGCAAAGAGGATTTCACCATCTTAAGTCAGGACGAGATGCTTAAGGCCATGAGCAAGATACTCAATATAATGACCGGCGTCCTTGCCGGAATCGCTGCCATCTCCCTTTTCGTGGGCGGCATAGGGATAATGAATATAATGCTCGTATCCGTCAGGGAGCGCACAAGGGAGATAGGCATAAGAAAGGCCCTCGGCGCAAAGAACAAAGACATCCTGATGCAGTTCCTTACCGAGGCCGTGATGTTAAGCCTGATAGGCGGCATATTAGGTATTGCACTGGGTGCGGGCCTGTCTCTGGCCATCCGCTATTTTGTGAGCTTTCTGCCAACGCATCTTGCCCTGTGGTCAGTGGCTGTTGCATTTCTTTTTTCTGTTGCCGTGGGAGTGTTTTTCGGCGTTTACCCTGCCAGAAAGGCCTCGAAGTATGACCCGATAATAGCCCTCAGGTACGAGTGAGTTCACCATAACAGCAAGCGCTTTTTCGTATATTAATTAAGCTCAAGCCGGCCTTCGGTTTATGTATACTATTAGGATGGTATTTCTATTAGGGGTTTCTGAATGGGCGCCTTAAAATCTCAGGGGCTTAAACTGGCAGGGTCCATCCTCCTTATCGCGCTGGCCTTCTCCGCAGTAATCTTCGTTGTCAGAGGGCCTTATATGTCTAATTTCCTGAAGAAGGTTGTCTTGCGGGAGTTCCGCATGGCTACCGGTCGTCAGGTCATTGCAGAGGACGTGTACATAAGCGTATTCCCCCTGTTTGTCGGCGCAAAGGATATAAAGGCGTTTGACGGCGAAGGCCGGAAGGTTCTGACCGCTGATACGGCAAAGGCCTACATAGGGCTTTCCGGGATTCTCAGGGGCGAGGTAGAGATAATGAGGTTTTTTATCGGCAAGCCCGAAGTCTGGACCGATAAGTCAGGCACGGACGACATATTGAAAAATATCCGGAAATACCGGGAGCGGAGGCAAAAAAGGGGCATCAGGACAAGGATAAAAACCGTTGAGATAGCAGGCGGAGCGGTTTCGTTTTACGATGAGCAGCAGGGGCTGACCGTCTCTCTATCAGGGGCGGATGCCCTTCTAAAGCTGAGGGATGTCCCAGAGGTGAGCGTTTCCGCGCCTGAGCTTACCGTTGCCTTCAAGGAATGGCCGCAGTTTAAGGGCGGCATAGAGGGGCTGGCGCTCATAAAAAAAGATGGGGTAGACCTAAAGAGGCTTAAAATAACCTCCTACGGCTCGGAGGCAGAGGGAAGCGGCTTTTACTCATCAGGGGGCAAGGGCCTCTTTAATACCGATATCGAATTGCTTATAGATTCCATAAAAAAGATGTTCGGCCTGAAAAGAAGCGGAGAGGGCAGTATACGCGCAAGCGGCAGCATCAGCATGGCGGATGACATCCGTAACACCCTTTTAGACATGGACGTGAGTGGAAGTTTCCGCCTTGAGACGTTGATGGAACTCCTTAAGGCCAAGACAAGGTCAAGGCTTTCCGGGCTTTTGAGCTTCAATGGGAAAGTAACTGGCCGCCTTTCAGACCTCAGGGGCAATGCGGACGCAAGATTAAGAAAAGGCAGTCTTTTTGATGTCGGGATAGACGACCTCAGGTGCAGTGTCGCCTACCGGGACGGTCTTATGAGGTTTAAGCGCGGCAGGGCACAGCTTTACGGCGGCAGCGGCAGCGCGGAGGTCAGCATCTCGCTGCCCAAGGTCAAGCCTTATGCCGTGAGCGTAAAGGTCAGCGAGGTTGACAGCCGGCCGTTTCTGAAGCTCATTCATCTGGATAACCTGAATCTGCCTGATGGGAAACTTGACGGAGAACTCAGTTCAGAGGGCGGCGATTTCGAGCCTGAGGGGTGGTTTGCATTCAGGGCCGGCGAGGTGATGGAACATCCGCTTGGGAGGGTTAAATATGCTGGCGGCAGTTTTCAGGCAGTAGGAAACCTCGTGACACTTTCGGGTATGGACGTAAGGACAGGGGTATCTAATGCGCTTTTTGAAGGGACATTCGACCGTGCCTCAAGGGCAATGGATTTCAAGGGCAGCGTCAATACCCAAGACATAAAAGACCTGACATCGCCTTACTTTGAGAGACTGCACGGCGAGGCCGCGGTTGAGGGGTCTCTAACAGGGACGCTTGATGAGCCATTTGTGGAGGCGGGGCTTAGGGCATCGGGCCTGCGGATTGACGGCTACGCCGTGGGGAACGCTGTAGGAAAGGTTTCCTACAGGAAGGATGTAATGGAAGGGCATCTTAGTGCTGAGGGGACGCCTGAAGGGATAAAGTCCGCATATTCGCTAAAGGGCCGGGTGAAGTTCCCTGACGCCCTGAAGGCATTTGACCTCAAGTCGCCTGACTACGACCTTGTTGCAGGCATTCATAATGCCGACCTCGCGGGCATCCTGAGGCTCCTCCATCTAAATTTGCCGCTTAAGGGCAGGTTTGACTCCGAGGCCGGCATCAGGGGGAGACAGCCGGCAATTTCCGGCATTGCTCTGGTAGCCAACGCAGAGGCTTACGGGGTTCAGGTTGCCTCTGCGTCCTTTGGGTTTTCGTACGATATGAAGGATTTCTCGGTAAGAAAGGCTGTATTAAGAAACCGCGAATCGGTTCTCCATTTAGACGGGAGCGTATCCCGGCACGGGGATTTCACTGTCAAGGCGTCTTCTGAGAGCCTGATTCTTGGGGATATACTGCCCGGAGGCATTCCGAAAAAAGGCATACCCGTGGACACCGGGATTAACCTTGACATCGAAGGCAGTGGGACGTTTGAGAACCCTGCCGTCAAGATGAATGCAAGGCTTACCGGCGGCAGCATAGAAGGCCGGCTGATAGGCGACGGCGTTATAACCGCCGTGCTCAAGGGCAGGGACGTTTCGGTGGATGCAGGGTTGTTTAACAAGGCGCTCGGCGTTAAAGGCACGATGAGCTTAAAGGGTGAGATGCCGTGGTCCGCGGAGCTTGATATAGGCCGGGGCAGGTATGATTTCCTCCTCGGCGCATTTTTAAAGGAGCTGCCTGATGATGCGTTTTTAAGCATGCAGGGTTCAGCCGGCCTTAGAGGCACAAAAAACCATATTGAGGCCGATGCCGTCATCAGACGCCTTAATGCGGCGCTTTACGACCATGAATTCACGAACGAATCGGATATAAGCGTGAGAATTTCCGACAGGAAAGTGTCTTTTACAAGGGTTTCGCTGAAGGGCGAGGATTCCTCATTCAGCGTAAAGGGGACGCTTGAGGCAGGCAGAAGCTATGACCTTGGTATAGAGGGCAGGGCGTCTCTCTCTCCACTTGCAGCGCTTTCAGAGAATATCAGCCTTCTGAGGGGGAGCGCAAAGTTTGTCCTCTCTCTTGGGGGGGATTGGAAAGAGCCTGTGATAAACGGCGGGCTTGATATCTCCGACGGTTCCTTAGGGCTTAAAGGCGTCCCCCAGAGGCTTACCTCCATAAACGGCTATATATACGTGGACGAAAACAGGGTTGTTGTGCAGAGGCTCAGCGCCAAGTCCGGGGGCGGCAATATCGATGTAAGCGGCGTGCTCTATCTGAGGGGATTCGGCATGGAAAAGGTATACATGGATGTGCTTATAAACGAGGTTACGGTCTCTCCGACCAATGACATGGTTGCGAGTTTCAGCGGTAACGTCATTGTCAGGGGCACGGCTAAATCGCAGGATGTTACCGGGGAATTGAGGATAAACAGGGCGAGGCACAGGGGGAGGGTTGAGTGGAAGACATGGCTTCTGGCCACAAAGACAAAGGAAGTGGTCAGGAAGGAGACATGGCTCGATATGGTAAGGCTGAATGTGAAGGCCTACGGAACGGACAACATCACCGTGGACAACAATATAGCGAGCGCCTCCATGAAGGCGGATGTGATTATAAGGGGCACTGCCGGGCACCCGAGGATTTTCGGCAGGCTTGAGGCCAAAGAGGGAAGGGTTTATTTCAGGAACAACGAGTTCAGGATTGTCAGCGCAACGGCCGATTATGCGGACATTGCCAAGGCAGGCCCGTTTTTCGGGATAGTGGCCGAGACGTTCTCCGGCGGATACCACGTATGGCTGAACCTTGAAGGGTACATGGACAGGTTTAACCTGACCCTCCATTCGGACCCGCCGCTCGATGAGGTTGAGATACTGGGACTCCTTACCTTCGGCGAGTTCGGAGAAAAACTGAAAGGACTTGAAGGAGGAATAGGGGCGGCGGAGGCGGCGTCTTTTCTTACAGGAAAATATCAGGATGTGCTCGAAGAGAGGTTCAGGGACATAACCGGCATTGACAGGATACAGATAGACCCGTATGTGTCCAAGGCCACAGGCTCGGTCATACCGAGGATTACGGTCTCAAAAAAGCTTGCCGGGGAGCGCCTCTTCGTGACCTATTCAACTGCAGTGGGCACAGCCGAAGATCAAGTGCTCAAGCTCGAATATTTCCTTGCAAACAATGTTTCGCTCTTAGGCGTCCGGGATGAAAGGGGAAGCATGGGCGGCGATATCAAATTCAGGTTTCAGTTCAAATGATTAAGAACATACTAAAGAGTTCATAAGTATGAAGACATCAAATATAAAATCCCTCCTAACCTCCCTTTGCCAAAGGGAGGGAATTTACCCCTCTTTAGCAAAGAGGGGC
>JAUXOF010000040.1 GCA_030682405.1 Thermodesulfovibrionales bacterium | reverse complement strand
GGACAATCCCTCACACCCCCCCCTGTCCTCGTTTGACCGAACCAGTTCGGGTTGACCGGTTCCTTAAGCCCCTAATATATTAACCACAGAGGCACGGAGGAAAGACCTCCCCTATGCCCCTCCTTATAAAGGAGGGGATTTAATCCTCCCTTTAATAAGGGGAGGTTGGCCGAAGGCTCGTAGAGAGGGGTAAGGTAGAATAAACAAGGATTCTCTGCGAGCCAGTGGCCGGTCAAGTCTATGACCCGTGGGTCACGACCCATAGGGCCGGAATGACACAGGAAAAAGGAGGAAGGCGGGATGGAAATGCTTTACAAATGCTTTACATTTAAACCATTTCCGGACATGGTTTCCTTAAAAATCAACCACTTGGCCATACCCCCCCCTCCCCCTGTTTTATAAAGCAAAAAGGGAGCGGAGGGCAGAGGAGATACTTGCCGAAGGCTCGTAGAGAAGCCGAATACGGGATACGGCGCGGGTAATTCAGGAGTCTGAATTGCGCACAGGCGGCTGAATTGCTATACTTTATGCAAACCGGGAAGGAAGGGTTATGAAAAAAATAATTCCTCATAGAGATAAAATACAGGCTCAAGCTCAGGCACGAAAAGCATGACTGAACAGGACATGACTGTAACAGCGTTTATGGGAAGCCCCCGCGAGGGGGGAAACACGGAGATGCTTCTTAATGAGGCCGTGAGGGCGGTTGAGGAATCGGGCGCAACTGTAAAGACATTTAACCTCAACCGCCTGAATATAGAGCCGTGCCGGGACTGCGGGGGCTGCGACGAGACGGGAATCTGCATCATACGGGATGATATGGACGAGGTGGCGCAGGCAATAAGAGAGGCCCCAAGGATAATACTTGCAAGCCCGATATTCTTTTTCGGCATCTCGGCTCAGGCAAAGGCGATGGTGGACAGGTGCCAGCAGTTCTGGTGCGAAAAATATCTCCTTAAAAGGCCGATCCCGCAGGGAGAGCGCGGCAGAAAGGGACTTCTCATAATCGTGGGCGGCATGAAAAAGGAGATAGGCGCGGAGTGCTCCGGAGCAACGGCAAAGGCGTTTTTCAGGACTGTAAGCGTGCCTGAGCACCGCACCCTGAGCTTTTTAGGTGTGGATGCAAAAGGCGCGGTGCTTAAGCACCCTTCGGCGCTCAAAGAGGCGTATGAGGCCGGCAAAAAATTAGTTAAATAATCTCTATTGCTTTTTCAGCGCCTTTGCCTTTTTCTCAACTTCCGAGGCCATCTTCAGTTTGAACTCATGCAGCCTCTTTCTAAGCGCCTTGTCGCTTAAGGCCAGCATCTGGGCTGCAAGTACAGCGGCATTCTTTGCCCCTGCCTTGCCGATGGCCATGGTTGCAACAGGCACGCCTCCGGGCATCTGGACAGTGGAGAGCAGTGAGTCCATGCCGTTAAGAGGCGAGGAGTTTATGGGGACGCCTATGACGGGCAAAACGGTGTGAGCCGCGATGCTTCCGGCAAGATGCGCCGCCATGCCCGCTGCCGCGATGATGACCTTTATCCCGTCCTCCTCCGCACTTGAGGCAAGCATAGCCGCCCGTTCGGGGCTTCTGTGCGCGGATGCCACGGTAAGCTCATAAGGCACGCTGAAATCGGCCAGAACCCTTGCAGCCTCTTCCATGACCGGGATGTCGGAATCAGAGCCGACTATTATCAAAACCACGGGTTTCATATCATGTCCTCCTTAATGCCCTTTGGGCGATGTCTTTTCTATAATGCATTCCCTCAAAATGTATTTTCCCTATCGCCTCGTATGCCCTGTCTTTTGCCCCTGAGATGTCCTTTCCCGTTGCTGTGACCCCGAGCACCCTTCCGCCTGAGGTTACGACATCGTTGCCGTTAAAGGAAGTGCCTGCATGAAAGACCGTGACGTCTTTGAGGGATTTGACCTCTTCAAGCCCTTTTATAGGCTTGCCCTTTTCGTATTTGCCCGGATAGCCGCCTGAGGCAAGGACAACGCATACCGAGGCATCGTCCTTCCACCTGATGTCAATCTCCCCGAGCCTGCCGCCGGTTATGGCAACGGCGATGTCTACAAGGTCCGTATCGAGCCTCGAAAGCACAGGCTGGGCCTCAGGGTCTCCCATCCGGCAGTTAAACTCAAGCACATGCGGTCTGCCGTCCTGAATCATAAGGCCGGCATATAGTATCCCCTTGTAGTTTATGCCTTCGGAACTGAAACCCTTTAATGTCCTTTTCATGACCGTCTCCATTATTACGGCTTCAAGCGCATCCGTGACGACCGGCGCAGGGCTGTATGCGCCCATGCCGCCGGTGTTCGGCCCCTTGTCTCCGTCAAATGCCCTTTTATGGTCCTGTGAGCTTGCCATGGGCACGATTGTTTTTCCGTCGGTGAAGGCCATGAAAGAGGCCTCCTCTCCCCTCAGGCACTGCTCCACCACAACCTTGTCCCCCGCCGCTCCGAATGCCTTTTCCTTCATTATGAGCCTGAGGGCATCCATGGCCTCTTTCTCCGTCTCGGCGATAAACACCCCTTTGCCCGCGGCAAGCCCGTCGGCCTTTATTACCAGTGGAAGCCCTTTAAGCCTCACATAATCGCCTGCCTCGATGTATGAACTGAACACCTTGTATTCCGCAGTGGGGATGCCGTAGCGCCTCATGAAGTCCTTTGAGAAAGACTTGCTGGACTCTATCCTTGCGCCGAGGCTGTTTGGCCCGAGGACCCTTCTGCCCTCTTTTTCAAAGGCGTCGACAATTCCCCTTGATAGAGGCTCCTCAGGGCCCACTATCGTGAGGTCTATCCACTCGTACTTTACGAAGTCAAGGATGGCGTCAAAGTCATTGGGGTTTATCTCAACGCACTCGGCAAGCTCGGATATTCCTGCGTTTCCCGGGGCACAGTATATCTTGTCCACCTGTCTGGAGCTAGAAATCTTCCAGACAATGGCATGTTCCCGTCCTCCCCCTCCTACGACAAGGACTCTCATTTGGTCTATCCCACGACCTTCGTCAGGTATTCGGCTATTAGCGTGTCGTAGCGCGACGTGTGCTTGAAGACCTTTTTGGCAAGGGCGAGCTTCGTTTTATAGCTCAACTCTCCCTTTCCGGCCTCCATCTCTTTTTTAATCGTCTCGTAGTCCGCCGGGTCAACCACTACGGCCACGTCCTGAAAGTTTTTTGCGGCGGCGCGGAGCATCGCGGGGCCGCCTATATCTATGTTTTCTATCGCCTCTGAAAACGTGACATCCGGCTTTGAGACGGTTTTTTCAAACGGATAGAGGTTGACCACGACCATGTCTATCTGCTCGATGCCGTGTTTTACCATGTCCTCTATATGATTTTTATTATCCCTTTTGGCAAGGAGTCCGCCGTGGATTTTAGGATGAAGGGTCTTGAGCCTCCCGTCAAGCATCTCAGGGAATCCGGTGTATTCGGAAACATCCCTGACCGGTATTCCCGCTTCTCTTAACGACTTTGCCGTCCCGCCGGTGGATAGTATTTTGACCCCCGCGGAGCTGAGAAACTTTGCGAATTCAACGACACCGCCTTTTTCAGAAACGCTTATAAGCGCCTGTTTAATCTTAGCCATAAAAATCCCCCTCTATGATGTCCATGGTGATAATCAATCGAATAGGCCCTGCCCTCTCAAAGCCCGAAAATGATTGTAACATCCCTGATGAGCCATGTAAAGCGGAAGGCATCCGGCGGGCCTGAGTCTCTATTCGAGTACTGTCTCAGGCTTTTTCGGAAACGCTATCAATGGGTCTACTGTTGCCATGCCTATGAATAATATATGGTCTTTGCTGTCTCCCGGCAAAAGAATCTGGTTGAGCCATGCGATGTTGATTACCCGGTTGTATACGGTCTGAAGCGCTGATGTGGCGGAACAGCACGCATCGAATGAATTCGAAAAATACACATAAGAGGGCGTGGGGGTGACCCACTCGATGAAATCGGCATATTCTGTATAGTGATGCTGCTCGCCTGCGGCTTCGTTTCCGTGGTCCCAGTAGCCGGCATATCTGTGCTTGACAGGGGAGATGAATTGTTCGTATTTTACAAGCCCTTCCTTGTACCAGCCGACATCGCCTTCCGATGCCCCGAAATCGCCGACCCACGGCTCATCGCCGTATGCATAGCCGT
>JAUXOF010000031.1 GCA_030682405.1 Thermodesulfovibrionales bacterium | reverse complement strand
AATCCGCATTCTCCGACCCCTTTGCCTGCCCTGTAAGCACGAGCACCGCCTTTGCGCCCACGGCCTTTGCGAGGAGCAAATCGGCCTCCTTGTCGCCTACGACATAAGAGCGCTTGAGGTCAATGCCGTGCTTAATCCTCGCTGTGAGGGCCATCCCTGGCTCTGGCTTTCTGCATGAGCAATAATCATCCGGGTGGTGCGGGCAGTAGTAAAACCCGTCGAAGCCGTATTTTTCAATAAACACATCGTTTACCTTTTTTGCAAAATTCTCTTCCACAAGCCCGCGTGAGATTCCAGACTGGTTTGAGACCCCGATGAGCTTAAAACCCTTTTCCTTCAGCCTCCGAAGCTCGCCTATTTCCGGGAACACCTCGAAATCATCCCACTTGTTCAGGAAATCGGCATCCCTGCAGAGGGTGCCGTCCCTGTCGAAAAATACCGCGCGTCCCTGCGGAACAAGCCCCTTTATGGCCTCAAAAACTTCAGGGACGTCTATGGCATCCATGCACTTTAAGCTTCCCTCTAAACACTCCCGATCAAAACAGGGGCTGCACGGGATATCCTTTTTAAGAACGATATTGCCCTTTGTCGGAGGGCCTGATAAGGAAGGCTCAGTGGAGCCGAACACTGCAACGAGAGGCGTCCTCACGGCATAGCATACGTGCATCGGCCCTGAGTCATTGGTAAGAAACACATCGCACTCCGAAACCGAAGCAGCCAGTTCCCTGAGAGTGGTCCGGCCTGCCAAGGAAACTATCCTGCCCTTTCTGTCGCACAGGCTTACAATCTCCGCGGCAATCCCCTCCTCTGATTTCCCGCCGAATACGACCGCGCTTCCGTCAACCTCCTCTATGAACCTCAGCGCTACCGCGGCAAACCTCTCCGCCTGCCAGCGCTTTGCAGAGCCGTAGGTTGCGCCCGGGTTGAGACCTAACAATGGCCTTCTCATATCGCTGAACGCCTCCCTTGCATGCAATCTTTCGGAGATGTCCAGATAAAGCCAAGGCTCTGAATAGTCCGCCCTTATGCCCGCCTGCCTCAGAAGGTTCAGGTAGTACTCTATGTGGTGTATCTTCCTGTCTTGGCCGTTAAAGGGCACGGGCATAGTGAGCAGAAAACCCCTCATGTCCCTGGCGTAGCCTGCCCTTTCCGGTATGCCGGCAAGGAATGCCGTAAGGGCCGCATTAAAGGCGTTCTGAAGGAGTATTGCAAGAGAAAACCTTTTCGACCTCAACGCCTTTAAGAGCCGGCGCCTCCCCCTAAGCCCCGTGTACTCCTCCCCATAGAGGATTATCTCGTCTATATGCGGGTCTTTTTCAAACAGGGACGCAACCCACGGCTTTACAAGAAGGGAGATTTTACTTTCCGGCAGGGCTTTTTTTAGCGCCCTCAGCGCAGGCATTGTCATCACGGCATCGCCTATCCAGTTTACCCCCCTTACGAGGACCCTGTCGTATTTCTCAGACATCTTTAAGTTTAACACACAATTACCATTCGGACATTTTCAATAAAATCGTTTAAATCCATGGTGTTATATCTTAGCGCGGGCTTGCGGCTATAATTGTATGTTCGCATTCACTCGGAAAGGTTTTCGTAATCCATTAAGAGGAAATTCTTTATAATGGCAGTCATGTCCTTATAAAACCCGCTTTCCGCCGCCTTCTGGAGCTTGTCCATATACTGCGGCGCCCATTTAAGGAGATGGCCCTCAAGGAATTTCCTCTGAAGCTCAAGCCTGTTGTTCTCTACGAGGTAGCTCATAAAAAGCAGCTCCACGCCTATGTGGTCTGCTGGAAGCCCGAGTTCCTCATCGAGCATCAGCCCTGCGGATTCGTAAAAGGCATGAACCTCAAAAAGCGGGCTAATGCCTCCGTAATAGTCATACATGGATTCATACGGAGGGTGCTGCCTGAATATATTCTCAAAATCCGGAGAGGCCGACTCAGGAGTGTATTTGGCCTCCACGGCAAAATAAAGCCTTAAGGTTTCAATCATCTCCTCATCAGGGGGCCTCAGGAACAGGTCCGCAAAAAACCTGTATATGTCCGCCCTTTCTTCTCTGCCGCTCTGGAAATCCAAGGTGATACAATTATAACCTACTCCTCGATAACGGGGATGAGCTTATTCAGAATCCAGAGGAACACGAAAGGCGATGCGGCTATTGTAAGCGCGCCGAAAACCCCTTCCTTGTAGGTCTCAAAGTCGCGCGGTATTACGGGGATGTTGTAGTGCATGTACCCGGAAAGCGTAAGGGAGAAGGACTGCCCCCCGATGACAACGTTCCACCTCATCATGAAAACGCCGAGAAGGACAAGTATGAGCCCGGCGACCGCCCTTTTTAAAGTAAGCCCGGGCAGAAGGAAGATTACAAGCGGGAGCAGGTTGCCGAGCCCGTACTGAAGCACGAATATGCTGAAGAAATCCCTTTCGTATATCACAGTCCTCAATATGTCCCAATGTTTTACCGCAGTGTAGCCCCTGAAGACGAGGTCAAGGAGTTCAAGGCTCACGGCAAAGAGCATGAAGAAAACGAGGTACTTTGATGTCATCTTTATGGCGTTCATCTCTGTCCCCCGGGCCTCAGGGGAAGACATCCACGGCTTTCTTCCCCTATTAAGCCTAAACCTCCTGAGCTCAACGACTATTATATAGGTGAGCATGCAGAGGGCGATGCCGGACACTATGGCCGACATTATGAATATCACGGGCATAAGCGGGGTCATCCAGAGTGCGTTGGCCTTTACCGAGCCGAATATGAAGCCTGCGTATCCGTGCAGGAAGCATGCAACCGGTATCCCCAAGCCTGCGAGGAACCTTACTGCGCGCTCGTCCTTCCTTATGGCCTCATCGCTCAGGTCGTATGCGCCGAGGCTGCACATCCTGTATACAAAGCCCTTGACTTTATTTCCTATGCCCTCTGCGCCCCTGAGCCTCAGGGCAGACTCCACGAAGAGCCTTCTGTTTACGAACCATATCTCCGAGGCCACAATGGCGGCGTAGGAAAAAAACACCACGCCGAATGCGGCTATGGCTGAGGTGAAGTGAGGGGTGAAAAAAACATTGAGCCCCCTCAGGGGATGGAGGAGGTGGAAAAGAAGAGGGAGAGGGGCCGAAAGCAAAAGGGCGTATGAGAACGTAAGCGAAAACTTCGCCATTTTCTTAAGCTCTTTCCTTTCAAACACGTGGTAAAGGGATGAGAGCACGAACGCCCCTGCCACAAGCCCTGTCATAAGGGGGTACATCACTATCTGTATGCTCCAGTATATATACTCGTTCGGGTATGTGAAAAACTCCTTTATAGTCCATGCCTCGCCGTGAACCATGCCTACAGTCTCCTATCTTATGACCGAATCGTAATTCAGGTAATAGACATTCGGCTTTGTGCCGAACTCCTCTTTCAAGACCGTAACCCGCTCCGTCCTGATGATATTGGCCACAGGGTCGTTTTCGTCCTTCATATCCCCTATGAGCCTTGCGCCGAAGGGACAGGCGTCCACACATGCCGGCTTCATCCCGGCAGAGAGTCTGTGGTAGCAGAAATTGCACTTCTCCGCGGTCTTATAAAGCGGGTGGAAGAACCTCATCCCATAGGGACAGGCCATTATGCAGTAGCCGCACCCGATGCACCATGTCCTGTCCACAAGCACCACGCCGTCAGGGGACTGATACGTGGCGCCCACAGGGCAGACCTGAACGCAGGGCGGGTTCGTGCACTGGTTGCAGAGTTTGGGGACGAAGAACGCCTTGGCGATGTCGGCATCCGGGACAATGATGCCCTGCGGGTCGTTTCTCGTAAACCCGTCCCTTGCTCCGAGCGGGGCATCGGCAACCACTACCCCGTCCTTTTTTACCACGTATCTTTCCACCCACGTCCTTGTGGCGTTTACCTCGTAAGGTATCTCGTTTTCGAGTTTGCAGGCCCTGACGCAGAGGCCGCAGCCCACGCACTTGTATGTGTCCACAAGGAATACCCACCGGGGCGTGCGCCCTTTTCCGGAATATGCCCTTGCGGCAAACGCTGAAAGACCTATCCCTGCCGAGGCCGCAAGCCCGAGCCTGAGAAATTCCCTCCTCGATATCATGAGAGCCCTCCCAATGGGTTATGCGGGCTGTGGCACGAGACGCATTCCACATCCGGATTATGCTCCTCAGGGGAAATCCCCTTAATCATCTCCCTACCGGTAGACTTGTAAGGAAGATAGCCGTGGCATCTGAGGCAGAGCGCCCTCGACTTGTCTATGCCGAGTTTCAGAGGGGCCTCTGGATGGTCTCGAGCCGGGCCGTGGCAGTTCTCGCAGTTAATGATGCCGTGGGGGGATTTCATTATCAGGGAGTATTCTTCAGTATGGCAGCCCTCGCAGTAAGAGCGAGTTTGGTGCTTGACCTTGAAGGCCTTCCACTCCGCCTCGTTGCCTTTTCTGTACCAGCCGTACATATATCCTTTTTCATGCGCGCCGAAATCCGGCGGCACAACGAACGCCCTTGCGGCAAATGTCAGCGCAACGAGCGCAAGCACAACATAAAGCGGTCTTAAAACATGGCCTTTCATCATGCCTCTTTAAAAGACTATATCCTAAGTGCAGCCACTTTGCAACGGTCAGGGGGCGGGACTAACCGCCGAGAAACGTCCGGGGCTCCCGGTACTCGTGGCACTTCACGCAGTCTTTCCGCGCGCTCTTCTTTGTCACCCTCCATATGTGGGGCCTGTGGCATTCCCTGCACTGCATGCCCATTGCTTTTACATGCATGCCGTGCTTTCCCGCATCCGGGATATTGCCGTGGCACCTGAGGCAACTGGCCCAGTCCGGCCGTATGACGTCGTGCGGCTTGTGGCATTCGTAGCAGTTAAACTGCATTGGCGCATCCTCAGGCGCGTTTATCTTTATTGCCTTTTTTATGGTCTCGGCAGCGGGCTGGTAGCGCCTCACGTCTATAGTGCCGTCTTCTATGAGTTCCTTTCTCACCTCTTCGCCTCCGTGGCAGAAGAGGCATTTTTTCCTACCGGGCCTGAGGTCCGCCGTCCTGTCGGTATGGCAGTTCAGGCAGGCGAGGCCCTCCATGCCCGCGCCGTGCACTTCCTTGCCCTCGTGGCACTTAATGCAGAACCTTTCCTCAGGCACGAACTTATGGGTGATGTACCCGTGGCAATTGGAGCACTCTATCTGCTCCATGAAATAGTGTTTGGCGTGTATGCGGGAGCGGTTTATTGGCGGTGCGGCCGGGTATCTTTCGTCTTTTTCCCAGTGGCACTTTATGCAGTACTGCCACGGCACTATCACCTTGCCATGCCTTTCCGGCACGGTTTCAGGATGCTTGAACACGAAACTTATAAGCAGCCTGTTCTGCTCGGGAATGGACAGGTGGTGGCATTCGTGGCAGTTGAGTTCCTTGTGCTCGTTTGCCGTCCATGCGTCAAACGCAGGCTGCATGAGGTGGCAGCTTAAGCAGAATTTGGGATTGTTCTGCGTGTAGTCGTAGAACTTAAAGGCAATCACCCCGCCTGCTGCCGCAACCACTGCGGCAAGCACGGCTATGATTATCCAGCCTTTTACGGATAGGCCCTTCACCTTCTTATTCTTACCTCCCCTAAATCTTACCCCCTTTTCAGCCCTATTGTTATCTTTTTTTTTTATAAGGGCGCGCCCCTATATGCTTTTAAGGGTCTCGTATGCGGCCTTAACCGTCTTTTCTATGTCCTTTGCGGAATGCGCAAGAGAGATAAAGCCCGCCTCAAATTGGCTTGGCGCAAGGTTTATTCCCCTCTTTAGCATCCCCATGAAGAACCTTGCGAATTTCGCCGTGTCAGAGGTCTTTGCAGTCTCGTAGTCCGTCACCTCTTTGTCCGTAAAATAAGTGCAGAACATCGTGCCGGCCCTGTAAAACTTCGTTGTTGCGCCTGCCCTGCGGGAGGCGTCCTTAAGCCCTTTTTCAAGGGCGGATGCGCTTTTCTCAAGCCTCTGGTAAACCCCTTTCCTTGAAAGGATTTTTATGGTCTCTATCCCCGCAGTCATGGCAACGGGGTTTCCGGAGAGCGTGCCTGCCTGATAAACAGGCCCCTCTGGCGAGACCATGGACATTATTTCCTTTCTGCCTCCATATGCCCCTACCGGCAGTCCTCCGCCTATGACCTTCCCAAGGCAGGTCATGTCCGGCTTTATGCCGTAGCGGGCCTGAGCGCCTCCGAATGCGACCCTGAAGCCGGTCATCACCTCGTCGAATATCAGCACTATGCCGTGCTTTTTGGTAAGATTCCTAAGCCCCTCAAGGAATCCGGGACCGGGGAGCACGCATCCTATGTTTCCAACAACAGGCTCAAGTATCACGCATGCGATTGACTTCCATTCCTTCTCTATAACCGATTTGAGGGCGCTTGCATCGTTAAAAGGCAGTGTGATGGTGTTTTTTGCGTATGATTTCGGCACCCCCGGGCTGTCCGGAACCCCGAATGTGGTTGCGCCTGAGCCTGCCTTCACCAGAAGGCCGTCTGCATGGCCGTGATAGCATCCCTCGAACTTTATAATCTTATCCCTGCCTGTAAACCCCCTTGCGACCCTTATGGCGGACATCGTTGCCTCAGTGCCTGAGCTTACCATCCGTATCTTATCCATAGAGGGATATGCCTTAAGCACAATCTCGGCAAGCTCAATCTCAAGAGCAGTGGGCGCGCCGTAGCTTGTGCCCCTGTCTATGGCTGCCTTGAGTTTTGAGACCACTTTTGGATGGGCATGGCCTAATATCATCGGCCCCCACGAAAGCACGTAATCTATGTACGAATTTCCGTCTACGTCGTATATCTTTGAACCCTTTGCCCTCTCTATGAAAATGGGGTTCCCTCCGACCGCCTTAAACGCCCTCACAGGGCTGTTTACGCCCCCCGGAATGAGGGCCTGAGCCTTTTTGAAAAGCCTTTTTGATTTTCTCCACTGCATCTTGAACCTCCGTAACGGAATTTAATGTAAGCGCATATAAAATTACCATTACGCCGCATTAGTTGTCAAAATCAGTCTTCTGAGAGGTTTATATTCCGTTAAGGTAAGCTGAAAAAAGTTGACACCAAAGATTGAGTAAAAACTATTCAGGCATCCGGGGGCCTTCCCACATCACCTTCCCCATGTCCCTTATGTCATATCCCCCGAGGGATAGGACACCTTCCCGGAACTCCCCATCACCTCTTATTATCTCAAGCAGGGCATTGAGCATAGGCGTCTCCATGAACTCCCCTGCTATGGCAATGTCGTAGCGTTCTTCAGCAACCGGAATGAAGTCCAGCCCCAAGGCGTTGGCCGCTGCCAAAATCCCCATCCCTGTGTCCGCAAGCCCGGTAAGCACAGCAGATGCCACGGCCATGTGGGTGTATTCCTCCCTGTCATAGCCTGTAATCCTCTTTGGGTCTATGCCGGATTCCTTGATGACCTTGTCAAGAAGCAGGCGGGTGCCTGCGCCCCTTTGCCTGTTTATGAAGGTCACGCCGTCCCTCATGAGGTCGGCTGCGCCGGTGATGTTTTTCGGGTTGCCCTTTCCGACCATAAGGCCCTGCCTTCTATAAACGAGGTTTACGAGCACGACCCGTCTGCCGGGCAATAGCCTCTTGATAAACGGGATGTTATATAGGCCGGTTTCTTCGTCCAGAAGATGCGTGGGCGCAATATGCGCCTCGGACATTTTTAAAGCAACAAGGCCGCCCATGGAGCCCACGTGCGCGGACGAGAGAGAGAAGGCAGTGTGTCTTTTTTTAAGGACATTTGCAAGCAGGTCTAAGGTATTGTCGTGGCTTCCTATTAGGACTATGGTGTTTTGAATGTCCTTTTTCGTCCTCATGAGGGTTATGTCAACCTCCCCTCCTGCGGCCCGTCCCTCTGACATTGCCGGTATCCTCAGAAGCCCGTCCGCCCTGACAAGGGACATTAAAAGCCCTGCGCCCCGGCCAAGCGGGGTTGCTATGAAATTGTCCCCGACCTTACCGACCTTGACCCTCAGAAACTCCTCCTGCCCCATGGGCGAGGCAACCTGCCTTGAGAGCTTCGCCTTTATAGTTTCCGGCTCCTCCGGTGTAAGCCCCTGCCATGCGTATATGACCGGTTTTGCAAATAGCTCAAACGTCAGGTAGGCTGACACAGGGTACCCCGGTATTCCGAGCACAGGGGTGGCGCGGCCGGCGGCAGCGCCGCTCTTTCCAGTTATAAATCCAAGTATCAAGGGCTTCCCCGGCTTTATGGCAAGCCCGTGGAGAATGACCTCTCCCATCTCTCTTATGACCCTTCCTGTGAAGTCCTCGGAGCCTGCGGATGCGCCAGCGTTTATGACGAGCATGTCTGCACAGGCGCAGGCAGAGGCAACCGCTTCCTTCAGTTTCTCCATGCTGTCCGGCACAATGGGATGCCTTATGAATTCCCCGCCCCATTCGGTGACAAGCCCCCCGAGCATCCTTGAGTTATACTCGATTATGTCGCCTTCCTTAAGCGGGCTTCCGGGCTCCACAATCTCCGTGCCTGTGGGTATGACAACGACCCTGGGCCTCTTTCTCGCCCTGATTTCCGTAATCCCCGCTGCAAGCATTGCGGCCATGTCCACCGGACGTATCCTGTGGTTTTCAGGCAATATCAGTTCCGTTGCAACTATGTCCTCTCCGATTACCCTCACGTTCTGCCACGGCGTGACCGCCGCGATAATCTCTATTGAGCTGTCAACGATGTTTACGTCCTCTACCATGACCACGGCATTGAACCCCCCGGGGAGCGGGTCTCCTGTATCAACGTATAAAGCCTCGGCGCCGAGCCTCAGTCTTTTTGGGCTTGTCTCTGATGCGCCGAATGTGTCTGCGAACCTTACGGCATAGCCGTCCATTGCCGAGGAATGGAAAAACGGGGACGAAAGCCTTGCAACGACCGCCTCTGCCGTGACCCTTCCGAGCGAGTCCGCCGCGCCGATTTTCTCCGAGCCGGGGGCAGAGCCTTCACCCGCAGAGGGCGCAAACCTTTGAAGCCAGATTTTAAGCGCCTCATCAAGGGGTGTTGCCTTGATTTCTCCGAACAGTTCCCGTCTCATGCCGTCAATTAATATAACATGCCCGTGGTTAATACGGCTTTTGGCAGTTTGACAGGGGGGAGGGGGGTGTATGGGTCGCAA
>JAUXOF010000029.1 GCA_030682405.1 Thermodesulfovibrionales bacterium | reverse complement strand
CTGAAAATATCATAAGGCTTCTGCCTGATGATCTCATAAACAAGATACAGGCGGGAGAGGTCATTGAACGGCCTGCCTCGGTCTTAAAGGAGCTTATAGAAAACTCCATAGACGCAGGCTCAAGGCGGGTAACGGTCGAGGTCTCAGGCATAGACAGGAGGCGTATCATGATTAAGACTCAGATAATAAAGGAAGACAAAAGACCTGTTGCGGTAATTCTTGATTACAAGGAATACAAGAGATTGAAAGAGATTTCAGAGGACAAGGCGGATTACTACTCGGCAATTGAAGTGAAAAGCAAAAATAAAAAATGGACGTCCCACCGCGGCTTGAAAAAAGAACTGGGGCTATAGGCCCGAAGAAATTTCAGTCAAAGTTAGCTTTTCCCTGTCAAGAAAAATCGTTTTAAAAACCAAAACCTCATGGTTAAAATCAAAGGCTCCTTCTTGTTTGTGCTATAATTTTCCATGCCGGTTAGGCTTATAATCTTCGACCTCGACGGCACGCTTGTTGACACGTCCATAGACATCACAAGGGCGCTGAACTATGCGATAAAACCCTACGGCCTGCACGAACTTACAGTCAAAGACACCATAAAGGTTGTCGGCGAGGGCGTCTCAAGGCTCATAGAAAAAGTGCTTGGGCCCGAAAAATCCCATTTTAAGGACGAGGCATTGGAGAGGTTCCTTTACTACTACAGGGCGCACCTCACGGATTACTCACGGATATATCCCGGCGTCAGGGAAACGCTTGAGGAACTCGGCGGCTACAAAAAAGCGGTGATATCCAACAAAACCGAGTCCTTGTCCGTAACGCTGCTTGATAGGCTCGGCCTCCTTAAGTACTTCAGCCTTGTGGTGGGCGGCGACAGCGGCCCCGAAAAAAAGCCCTCTCCCGCTCCGGTCAGACACGTGCTTTCAGGGCTTTCGGTCTCCCCGCATGAGGCGATAATGGTAGGCGACAGCAACTACGACATAGAGGCCGGACAAAAGGCCGGCGTAAGAACGGTCGCGGTCACATACGGGTACAGGGAGCGGCGGCAACTCTCAGGGGCCGATTACATGGTGGACGGTTTTGAGGAACTGATTCCCCTGCTTCCCCGTGTTCAGGCGGAGAGGCGGAAGGAAAAACGGCATACAGTCCCGGACATCTGCCAGACATACATAGAGTTCAGGATAAAGATATCGGATGATTTCATACGGGCCGGACTTCTTGACTTCAGCAGGCGCGGCATAAGGATAAAAAGCCCTGTGCCGGTTGATGCAGGCTCGCTTAAGGAATGCACAATCTCCATCCCGAAGTCGCTGACAAAAGGGGCCGCCTTCAAGGCGCGGGTGAAGCACTGCCTCAGGCAGGAAGAAGGCTTCATAGTCGGAGCGGAGATAGAGGAAGTGGAGGACGAGGTCTGGTTCAGGATAGTCGGGAAGGTGCATGACTTCATATACGAAAAGGAATATTTCCATGAGGAAGAAGCTGTGTGAGCCTCCCCCGCGCCGCCTAATCCGCCTCTCTTATTGAAGATATGTTCTCTACAGGCACCACAATCCAGCCTGATTCGCCTTCGAGGTGGACCTCGGTCTCTCCCATCTCAACGAGCCTTCCCGTATATGTTATCCCCATCGCCTCAACTACCACTTTTTTCCCGATAAGCTCTATCATCCGCCCACCTGCCTTCCGAGATATTATGCGCTATCTCTCCGCTACGTCTTCAGCTTCTTAAACACCCTTACCGGCGTTCCGCTGAAGGAGTACCTCTCCCTCAGGAGCCTCTCTATGTGTCTCAGATAGGTGTCCTTGAGGCCATCGGGCCGGTTCGTAAAGACGACGAAGCGGGGAGGCTCCGTGCCCACCTGAGTTATGTAATGGAGCCTGACTTTCTTGCCCCTGTATGAAGGCGGGGGGATGGTTCTAAGAAGCTCGTTAAGCTCTTTGGTGCTTATTCTTTTTTTCCTTTCCGCAATGACGCCGTCTATGAGGGGGAAGACCTTGGTTATCCTCTTTTTCTCCATGCCGGATGTCGTTACAACAGGGGCATGGTCAAAAAACCAGAGCTTCCAACTGATTTCATTAAGCAGCCTTTTATATGTTTCCTCCGGGTCTTTGACGAGGTCCCATTTATTGAGCAAAAAGACGGCGCCTTTGTCATACCCCATGACCATGCCCGCTATCTTCTGGTCTTCGGCCACGATACCGGTTGAGGCATCGAGCACTATGAGCGAGACGTCCGACCTCTCTATGCTCCTTGCGGCCCTAATCATCGCAAACCTCTCGACAGGGTAGGCCCTTGCCTTTCTCCTTATGCCTGCCGTATCTATAAGGATATATCTCTTTTTGTAGTAAGTGCAGAGCGAGTCCACGGCATCCCTCGTAGTGCCGGGCGTGGGGCTTACTATCATTCTTTGTTTGCCGAGAAGGGAGTTTACGAGAGTGGACTTGCCGACATTGGGCCTTCCGATGACCGAGACCTTCGGGTAGGCGGCTGCCTCAGGCCCGGCATGAGGCAGGAAAGAGACGGCCCTTTCCATCAACTCATCAAAGTTATACCCGGTCTTTCCTGAAACCGGCATGAGGTCCTCTGCGCCGAGGGTGTAGAAGTCATAAATCCTATTTTCCTTTGTTGGGCCGTCTATCTTATTTACGACGGAGATGACCTTTTTGCCCGATGCCCTGAGAGTTTCCGACAGCTCTATATCTGCCGGGGTAAGGCTGGCGCTTCCGTCCATCAGGTGCATTATGAGGTCCGCCTCTTCTATGGCAAAAAGCGCCTGCTCCTTTATCTGCCTCTGGATATCAGGCTCTGCCTCGGCATAAAACCCTCCTGTGTCAACCGCGTCGAAGGCATGGCCCTCCCATTGGGCCTCGGAGTAGTTCCTGTCCCTTGTGACCCCGGGGACGTCCTCCACTATCGCCTGCGCCCTGCCCACAACCCTGTTAAAAAGGGTTGATTTGCCCACATTGGGCCTTCCTACTATCACGAGAACCGGTCTTGGCATATTCAATTGTAACAGAAAACCGGGCTGCCCGGCATCTATTCTGTTTTTGCGTGTTTTGAAGCAAGATGCGTGAAAAAAAGCAATCAAATCCTATTTTGAGGTCAACAGTAGCATGATTTTTATGGTTTTTTGCCCTGAGAACCCGGCATATAATTTGCTTAATTAATTTCAGGTGAGGTATTGGCGTCTAAAATATTTTTGTTTGAAATATGGAAATATGATGGAAATATGGAAATATGAATGTTAAGCGGTTGAATTCAAGGATGAAAAGGGATTATGGTTCTTAGGACCAAAATAATAACGGCGATAGCCCTTGTCCTGCTGGTTTCCATCAGCATATCTACCGCCATTGTCCTGAATGTCCAGGGCAAGAGGATGATAACGGCCGAGATAAAGAACATGGAGCTCTTAAGCAGGGTTATCCTCAGCAGCATCGAGGATGCCATGTCCAAGGGCAAAAGCAGCGAAGTCCAGCAGATACTCAAAAACATAGGCACGAGCAAAGAACTGATAACCCTCAGGATAGTCTCGGCGGACGGCTATATACTGAAATCCAAAATACCCGATGAGATAGGGAAGAAATCAAGGGAGTACAGCCAGTTCAAGGATGCCGAAGCTGCGTACCTGTCCTCTGTAAGGGACAATGCGGTTACGCACTTCTCCCCCATCCGGAACAGGGAGGCGTGCCATGGCTGCCACAGCCCCGGCATAAAGGTCACCGGGATAATAGAGATAACATACGACGTCTCAAGGAGCCAGGCCGATATGGCGGGCATAAAGAAGTTTCTGATATTCTCAAACATCATCACGGTCTTTGTCGTGGCCTTACTTCTGAGCGCCCTCATAACGAAACTAATCATAAAGCCTCTGAGCGGGTTTATGAGCGCCATAAGGGAAGTGGAAAACGGCAACTGGGAAGCGAAGATTCATACAAGCGATGACGACGAACTGGGAACCATAGGCACGGCTTTCAACAGCATGGTGCAGGAGATAAAAAGGCTTTATGACAAAAACCTTAGGAAAGAAAAGGAGGTATCCAAGGCAAAGGTCGAGCTTGAGCATAAAAGAAAGCTTGAGGAGTTAAACAGCCACCTCGAGTACAAGATAAAAGAGGTCGAGACCGCCAATAAGGCCGTCCTGAGCCTCTCCAAAGAGGTAAAGTTCAAGAACATAGAGCTCGAGAAGATGGTCGAGAGGCTAAAAAGGATAAACGATGTGGGCAAGGTGCTCACATCGGTCATAGAGACCGCCGAGCTTATAAAGCTCATCATCAAGACGACCGCCGAGATGCTCTATGCAGAGAGGGGCTCCATACACCTCAAAAAGAACGAGGAGAGCAGGCTTACCCTGCAGTACAAGCGCGGGCTCGGCATAGAGGACACCACGGACATCTCTTTGGATTTCCATCCGCTTTACAAAGAGCTTCTCAACGAGGGCCGGAACATTTTCATAAGCAAGAACAACATCCTCCAGAAGATGAGCGATATAACCACCCCTGCCATAGGAGTGCCGCTTAAGATGAGAGGGCAGATAGTGGGAGGCATGCTCCTTGAGGAGAAGGTCGACGGCGCGCATTTCACCGCGGAGGAGCTTGAGCTTCTGGGCACGATGGGCAATCAGGCAATGGTCGCCATAGAGAACGCATGGCTTTATGAGACCGTAAAGACGAACTACTTCGGCACCATACAGTCCCTCGTCAATGCCCTTGAGGCAAACGACAGGTACACCAAAGGCCATTCCGAGCGCGTCAAGCTGCTTTCCGTAGAGCTTGCCAAGTACGTGGGGCTCGACTATAAGGAGCTTGAGGTCCTCGAGCACGCGGCCATACTGCACGACATAGGCAAGATAGGCATAGACTCCGTGGTGCTGAACAAGGCGGGAAGGCTTTCAATAGACGAGTTCAGCCTCATAAAGGCCCATCCGATAATAGGCGACGAGATACTCGGCCCCATAGGCACTCTTGAGAGCGTAAGGCAGACCATACTTCAGCACCACGAGCGTTACGACGGCACAGGATACCCCTACGGCATCGCCGGCGAGGAGATATGCCTGAAGGCGAGGATACTTACGGTGGTAGATACCTTTGATGCCATGCTCACGGACAGGCCATACAGAAAGGCCCTCTCCATAGATAAGGTAAGAGAGGAACTGAGGGTCAGCGCGGGCAACCAGTTTGACCCCTATGTCGTAAACACATTCCTTGAGATGATAGACACGAAAAACGACTTCCTGCTCTCCCTCGGCTACAGCCTCAGCTAATCGCTTACCTCAAATATAAACTCTATCTCCAAAGGCGAGTTCATGGGAAGCGCGCTTACTCCTACAGCGGCCCTTGCGTGCCTTCCTGCCTCACCGAAGACCTCACACAAGAGGTCGGATGCAGGGTTAAGGACTTTGGGCTGCTCGGTAAACCCCGGGGCAGAGGCAACATAGCCACAGAGCCTTACGCATCTTTTGACCCTGCCCAAGTCTCCCAAGTCCGCCTTAAGCACGCTTAGGGCGTTAATCACGCAAACTATCGCCTCCTCATGCGCCTCGTCAAGCGTCAGGTCCCTGCCCACAAGCCCTGTCCTTTGAAGCCTTCCCTCTCTCAGGGGCAGAATGCCGCTTAAAAAAACGAGATTGCCGCTTCTTACCGCCGGGACATAGGAACCGAGAGGCTTGGGCGCAGGCGGAAGCTCTATGCCGAGTTCCTTAAGCCTTTCTTCAGGGGTCATCCTGTTACACCCTCCTTAAATCCCATACAGGTACAGGGCATTACTTCCTCTTGAAAATCCTTTTCAGCTCATCAAGGCTGTAAAATACCCTTGTCGGCCTTCCGTGGGGGCAGGCATCCGGGACTTCTGTTTCATTGAGGTCATTAAGGAGCGCGCCCAATTCTTGGCTGTTGAGTATCCGTCTGCCCCTTACGGAGCTGTGGCAGGCCATGCGGCTTGCAACCGCCTCCTTAAGAGACTGTATGGGCATTTCACCTTCGAGCATGACCCCTGCGACATCCGAGAGTATCCCCCGTATGTCCGCCTCATCGAGGGCCTCAGGCAACGCGCGCACAAGCACTGTGTCGTGGCCGAAGTCCTCTGCCTGCACTCCGAACTCCTCAAGCATCTCCTTCTGCCCAAGTATCACTGCATATTCCTTTGGGCTCAGCCTTACCTGCCTGGGGAAAAGGAGATGGGAGCTTTGGAGCTTTATCCCTTTAAGCAGCCTCTCATAAAGAACCCTTTCGTGGGCGGCGTGGTGGTCTATGATGGTAAGGCCGCCTCTTTCCGAGAGGGCTATGAATGTCTCCCCAAGATAGACAAACGGCAAATCCGTTTTATAAGAAAGCAATAGGGGTTCAAACGGAGGCTCGCCTCCTGCGCGCGGGGCATCCGGCAATGTTGCGCGGCTGCTGCCGAAAGACGCCCGTGGTTCCGAGACTGCCGGCATCTCAGCGCCCGGCATCTCAGAGCTATGTGCAGTCTCAGGGAACTGCCCTCTTAGCTCTTCCCTTACCGCTTCCCTCAGAAACCTGTAGACAGCCTCCTTTTCCTTAAACCTCACCTCAAGCTTCTGCGGGTGCACGTTGAAGTCAACATTCTTAGGGTCCATCTCTATGAAGAGGAAATATACGGGATGCCTCTCATGGAGCAGTCCCTCGTATGCGGAATACACGGCGTGGGATAATGAGCGCTCCCTTACCGGCCTTTTGTTTATGAATATCATCTGGTGGGAGCGGCCCTCCCTCAAGTTTTCTCTTTTGGAGACAAAGGCCGTAAAGGAAAGTCCCCCTGATGAGCTTTCTATCTCCATAAGCCCTTCAAGGAACTCTGCCCCGTATACCTGCATGAGCCTTTCCCTCAGGCCGGATGCCGGAGCAAGGTCAAGGGTTTCGTGCCCGTCGGACTTAAGCGTAAGGCCCACCTCAGGGTGGGAGAGCGCAAGGCGCGTGGCAGTCTCTATGATGTGCAAAAGCTCGGTTGAGTCCCTTTTAAGAAACTTAAGCCTTGCCGGGGTATTATAAAAGAGGTTTTTCACCTCAACCATCGTCCCCAATGAGGGCGCATCCTTTATCTCTTTGACATTCCCGGCCTCGGCCTCTATGCGCACGCCCGCTGCCCTGCCTTTGGCTGCGGTCGTAAGGGCAAGCATCGAGACAGAGGCTATCGAGGGCAGGGCCTCCCCCCTAAACCCCATTGTCCTTATGTTAAAGAGGTCCGCCTCTGTTAGAAGCTTGCTCGTTGCATGTCTTTTGAGGCTTAAGAGGGCGTCCTCTTTGTCCATGCCAAAGCCGTCGTCCGAGACGCGTATGAGCCTCCTGCCTGCGCCAGAGACCTCGACCGTTATCCGCCTTGAGCCTGCGTCTATGGAGTTTTCTATAAGCTCCTTTAAGACCGAGGCAGGCCGTTCAATGACCTCTCCCGCCTGTATCTTGTTTATGAGATCATCAGGCAGAAGCCTTATGATATTTTCAGTCTCAGGCATTGTTAATTTTACCTCATGTGAATTCATATAAGTCAACGCCTCCTCCGGCTTGACCGGAATGACAAAGAAAATTTCCTTAATTCTCCCTGAGATTTCCAACTGTCTTAAGCCCTCCTTGCTTTATAAAATAGGGGGGAGGGGGGGGTATGGCCAAGTGGTTGATTTTTAAGGAAACCATGTCCAGAAATGGTTTAAATGTAAAGCATTTGTAAAGCATCTGTAAAGCATTTCCATCCCGCCTTCCTCCTTTCTTTAATTCTAAAATCCCCCTCCATCCCCTCTATGAGCCGCCGGCTCCGAGCCATAGGCCTTTGCCAAAGGGGGATTAAGCAATTCACACCTCTCTACGAGCCTTCGGCCAACCTCCTCTATGAGCCGTTGGCTCCGAGCCATAGGCCCTTATTAAAGGGAGGATTAAATCCCCTCCTTGACAAGGAGGGGTTAGGGGAGGTAGTTCCTCCGTGCCTCATGTGGTTAATGTATTATGGCCTTAAGGAACTGGTCAACCCGAACTGGTTCGGTCAAACGGGGACAGTAGGGGACAGGGGAAACCGAAGCCATAGGCACAAGGTGCTACTTCGCCCGTCCTTACGCCTCTTGGCAGAGGGGCACTAACAAGCACATGAACGGGCTGGTCCTGAATAACCGTTATTTATTGTTCAGTCTCGGTATATGCATTGTCGCATACTTTGCCGTTGCCGTCGAAATCCACAACCAGCGCAGCGCTAACGGTTTTTGCGCCGCCATAAGATGAGTATGCATGAACATATGTCCACCGCTCCACACAACCAGCCGGATGTCCTTGTAAAGGAGCTGTTACCTGATAAGGTTCGCCGAACCACTGTCGGATGTTGGCTTTAGTGTGAACGCCTTTTTTGATATCATTTACATGTGTTCTGTCGAATTGCTTGCCTGATGATGCACAGGCAAATATCACCATGACTGCTGCTGCCAACAAACAGATTCTCACATATGCCTTCTTCTTAACCATATGGCCTTGTCCCGTCCTTTCGTTGAAGTAGGAAGAACCCTCTTGCCCACATTCTAAGCAGCTATATCCTTCCTGTCAAGAGAGAATTTTGTTGACAACAGAGCGCCCGGGATGCCTGATTACGCCTGAAAAATAAACAGGGGGCGCGAGCAAACGCCCCCCCTGTCCTTAAAAATCCGCCCTAACTCAGCCTTTAATTTGCGTAATGGGTCTTTTTATACCCCCTTACGAGTTCCGCCATTCTATCTTTTTTTACGAGCTTAAGTTTCTGTATCCTCTTTTTCTCCACTTCCTCCTCAGGCGTAAGGTATGCCCTTTCCGTAAAGCCGGTGAGCATGCTCTCAAGGCTCTGGTGTTCGTCCCCTAATTTGCGGAATTCTTCGCTCTCGTTTGAGAGGATTTTGACAATATCCTGTTCTGTCATTTAAACCCCCTTGTCTGTTTATAACAAATGTCTGTTTATAACAAAATTAGCACAAAAAAGGGCAAAAAAACAACCGCCCGAATTTCCCCTTATTTTTCAATAATCCTCACCTTCATCTCGACCCTCTCAAGAGGGTTGTCCCGCGCGTCTTTCGGTTGGTTCACTATCTTGTCGGCAACATCCATGCCGCTTACGACCTCGCCGAATATCGTGTATTTTCCGTCCAGAAACGGGGACTCGGCTACACAGATGAAGAACTGCGAGCCTGCGCTGTCCGGGTCGTTGCTCCTTGCCATTGAAAGCGCGCCGCGCTTGTGCGGCCTTTTGCTGAACTCGGCCTTTACCGTATGTCCCGGCCCTCCCGTGCCGTGGGCTCCGCGGTTGGCCGCGTCCTTTGACTTCGGGTCCCCGCCCTGTATCATAAAGCCGGGGATGACCCTGTGGAATACCGTTCCGTCGTAGAAACCCTTCTTTGCAAGCTCCATGAAATTGTCCGCGTGGTTTGGGGCAATGTCAGGAAGGAACTTAAGCTCGATGTTCCCGAACTTCGTCTCTATCACAGCCTTTGTGTTCTCCATCTTTTTGATATCCTCCTTGCTAAACTTCTTTGACCCGACCTCAGCGGATGCCCGAGTTGCTGAAACCGCTGAAATTGCTGAAATTGCTGAAATTAAAAACACACCCGTCAAAAAAGCAACCACTGAGACAACCGAAGCGAAAACCCTGAACCTCATATGCTCCTCCTTGTCTTTAAGATTGGGCGTTCAGCCTGTTAAACTCATTCAGTGACCGCGTCACGCAGTCCTCTATCGCAAGCCCTGAAAAATAATTCCCTGTAAGGAAAACCCTCTTGCCCTTCAAGAGCACGTCGAGTTCGTCTATGACTTTTTCGTGTCCCAGTACGGGTGAAGGCAGAATAACCGCATTGCCTGAGACGTCCTCAAACCTGTCCGTTCCGAGCACTTCCCTTATTCTCCTCAGCCTCGCCTCCTCTCCTACAGCAGGCTTGAAATGGAAACTGAACCCCCTGTAGTTTTCATCATGCACTGTATCGCGGGAGACTATAGAGTAAAAGCTGTCGTCCGCGGGTATTAAGCCTGCAAAGGGGGCAACCCTGACAGCGTCCCTCTTTACCGTGACCCCCACGGATTCCACAGGAACGACCTTTATGGAGGAGAGCTTCCGGGATACCTCTGGAAATGAGGCCATAAGAAGCGCCGATGCCTCGGACGGCGGCACGGCAATGCCGAGGCCATCTGAAACGAACTCTCCCATGCCCTCCACGCTGACCTTAAAGAGGGAGTTCTCAACCCTCACGGATTTCGCCCTTGCCCCGGCGATAAGCTCCATGCCCTTGCTGTGCGATATCGCATCAGTTATGGTCTGAAGCCCGCCTTTAATCGTGAACTTCTTCATTATGTCCTTCCTGTGCGGCCTTCTCTTAAAGAGCATCTCTGCAGGGAAATCGTCCGCCCTCTGCGAGGGCACGGCGCTCAGGACAGGGCCGAGCGCCCTTAGGAAGTTCTTCTTCCCTGCGATTTTGGAATAATAAGACTCCACAGTCTGCCCGGATTTCTTTAGGGTAAGGGCGCGGGGGGCAGAGCAAAAAAGCTCCAAAAAATCCAGCTCCGAGGGGATGGACTTCACAGCGCCGCTTACAAGCATCCTGAAAGGGACATTCTTTCGGCCCTGAAGCCTATCCAAGATGCCGCAGTCCTCTATTATCCCTATAAGGTTTCCGTAAGAGTTGTAGCAGGTATGCGCGCCGAGTTCAAGCCAGAAGCCGGTATCGAGCCTCCTTGTCCTTAGGCATCCGCCCGGCTCGGGCTTTTTCTCTATGACGAGGGTTTTGATGCCGGCCTTTGACGCATAATGGGCAAGGCTCAACCCGCTTATCCCCGCGCCTATTATTATGAGGCCGTAGCGGCTCAGGCCCACCCCTTTTCCTTCAGCGCCCTGAGCGTCAGGTCATTGAGGCACTCTATGAAAAGCGAGTGGGTGTTCAGGGAATCCGTCCTCTTAAGTGTGATGCCGTAGTCCGCCGCAATCCGCTTATATAATATATCAATCTCATACAAAGTCTCAATGTGGTCGGAGACAAAGCTTATGGGCACGACAAGCAGTTTTTTTACGCCCTCTTGGGCCATCTCCCTGAGCCTCTCCTCTATTGAGGGCTCAAGCCACTTTACAGGCCCGCTTTTTGACTGGTAGCCGAGGCGCCATTTAATCGGAGCCTTTTTTGCCAAAGAGTTTATCGTCCCCAAAATCTCCCTGAGATAGGGGTCCCCCTCGTCTATGAACTTTTGGGGCAGGCTGTGTGCGCTGAAAAGGACATGGATGTCCGAGGCGTCTCCCTCAGGGAAAGAGGCAAGGCCTTTAATCAGGAGGTCTTTAAGGGCCTCTATGTACAGCGGATGGTCAAACCACGAGGGTACGGCGCAGTGCTCTATCGGATATTTTTTTACCTCCGACAAAAACTTGGTCATCGAGGAGCCGGTAGTCGCCCTTGAGTAATGGGGGTAGAGGCTTAAGGCAACAAGCCTTTTAATCCCCTGCCTGTTAATCTCCCTCATGGCGTCCTCTATGAAAGGCCGCCAGTACCTCATGCCTATAAATACCGGGAGGTCAAGACCGTCTGCCTGAAGCCGTTTTCTAAGG
The DNA here is from genome assembly GCA_030682405.1 of Thermodesulfovibrionales bacterium. GTDB lineage: Bacteria > Nitrospirota > Thermodesulfovibrionia > Thermodesulfovibrionales > JdFR-86 > JAUXOF01. The sequence goes on along the minus strand of JAUXOF010000029.1, from coordinate 1,226 downwards.
GCCTCTGCCTGCGCCTTCGTTATGTCCAATATCGGGGACTTGCCGCCTATGAGTTTATAGTAGGCTCTCGCCCTTGGGGCGCGCGTTGTTGAGATGAGCCATGCGAGCGGCCTTTGCATGAACGCGGGGCCGAGCCTTATTATCTCCCTGTCGCTGAAGAGGTTATAAAGAAACGGCCTCACGGCCCCAAGGGAATCAGGCCCGCCTAAATTGAGAAGGATTATTCCCGTGTCCTTCATCAAGCCGTTGCGCCGCCCCCTATCCCGCCTGAAACCGCGCATCCAGAAATCCGGCCGCTATTTCAGCGGCCTCGGCATGGACGGCGGATATGCCCTTTGACGAGTCTATAAGCCGTATCCTCTCAGGCTCTTCCCCTGCGAGGATGCGATACCCCTCCCTTACCCTCTTATGGAACTCCACTGCCTCAAGCTCAAGCCTGTCGAATTTTTTGCCCTTGTTCCGCCTGAGCCCGGCCTCCACGTCCATGTCAAGAAGTATTGTGAGGTCGGGCATCAGCCCGCCTGCAACAGACCTGCTCAGGTAGTTTATGAGGTTCAGGTCTATGCCCCTTGCATAGCCCTGATAGGCAACGGTCGAATCCGCAAACCTGTCCGTAATCACTATCCTGCCTTTATCGAGCGCGGGCTGTATAAGCTCTTTTATGTGCTGCCTCCTTGAGGCAAAATAAAGCAGAAGCTCGGTAATCGGGTCCATCTCCTTATACTCGGCGGAAAGCAGAATCTCCCGTATCCTGTCGCTTATCACAGTGCCTCCCGGCTCCTTCGTAAGCGTGACAGTGTAGCCCTTCCTCTCAAGGAACTCCTTGAGAAGCCCGGCCTGCGTGGTCTTGCCTGTGCCCTCTATGCCTTCAAACGATATGAATACGCCCCGCCTTTGGTTCATGAGACATCCTCCTTTAGCCTCATAAGAAGCTGAAATACCTTCAATGCCCCGCCTATGTCCAAAGAGCCTGTGCCGCATGAGGGCGTAAGAAGGATGTTTTTAAGCAAAAGCTCCTTGGGTATATGTTTTGAGAGCTTGTCAATTTTCTCATTAAACAGTTTTCTAATAGAATCCGGGGTCTCGGCCCTTACGGCCTCTGTTGTGGGCACGATGCCCCACGCCAGCATGCCGCCTGCCTCTAAAAACCCCTTCAACTCTTCGGGATAGATGCTCAGGGTGTCTGCATATTCATAGGCGTCAAAGCTCAAGATATCAATGCCCGC
>JAUXOF010000018.1 GCA_030682405.1 Thermodesulfovibrionales bacterium | reverse complement strand
GATGGCAAGCGGGTCGCCAAACACCGTAGCCGCTTCATGGAACGCAACCCCGTGTTTCTCTATGTTCTCTTCCGACTTTTCCTCGTCCCATTCAAATTCCATATATTATTCTATCATTTTATAGGCTCACTGTCGTAGCCTAAAACCCGCTTCATACTACCCCCTCCCCCCTTAAAAAGGCAAGAATTTTACGTACCCTACTGTCCTCGTTTGGCTGAACCAGTTCGGGTAGACCAGTTCCTTAAGGCCATAATATATTAAGCGCAGAGGACACGGAGGTGCAGAGAGAAAAATGGATTCCCCGGACAAGCCGGAGAATGACGAAAGAGAAAATCTCCCCTCGCCCCTCTTTGTTAAAGAGGGGAAAAATGGTAGACCGCAGGAGGAAATCTTATCCCCCTTTGGCAAAGGGGGATGGAGGGGGATTTTAAGAATAAAGAGGGGTTAAAAAGTTCAAGGGAGGTTTAAAAAAGTGCTGGTTTGTAAACCAAATGTAAACTTATTAAACTTTGGATTGAATAAAATCAATGGGTTAGGATGGGGCACCCCCCCCTCCCACGGATTAAACAAACTTTGGAGGATATTTATAATGAGAGGCACACCTGAGAAGAGGGAAACTGCATACCCTGAAATAGAGATAGGATTTCTTCATGTTGTCACTCCGGCTTGTCCGGAGTCTTTATTTAAGAAGGATTCCCGACAAGCGGGAATGACAAAGCGGGTGTCATTGCGAGCACCCAAAGGGTGTGCGGCAATCTCAGCGCAAAAGGCGGGATTGCTTCGCTTAGTGCGAGATGACAATTTTCTATCGGCAAATTTGGGATTAAGGGAAAAACACTTGCTTTTAACGGCCATTATGTGGTATAAATTTTAATTGCTCCTTGCTCTTTCCCGCGCGGCCATGGCTCGTAGAGGAAAGGGCTTTTCCTGAAGGAGACGGAAAAATCCATAGGGAGGCTTAATGAACGTCTACGAAAACATCGTCATCTTCGACGCATCCCTCAGCGATGAGGCCATCGAGTCCGCAGCCGAAAAAATAAAAGACCTGATAACCGGCTCAGGGGGCGAGATACTGAAGGTCGACGCTTGGGGCAGAAGGAAATTAAGTTACGAGATAAACAAGCAAAGCAAGGGCTTCTACGCCCTCTTTCTGTTCAGAGCGCCTTCGCCTGTCATCAAAAAGCTTGAGGAACTCTACAAGGTCTTCGACCCTGTCATAAAGTTTATCGTGATAAAGCTCGAAAAGAAACAGGAGAAGGCGGCCATCGCTTCACTGGCGCCGAAAGAGGAGTCGCCCGCACCACAGGCCGAGCAGAAGGCGGGGTAGGCCGGGCGGGATAGGCAATGTACAACCGCATAATACTCATAGGGAATCTCACGAAAGACCCGGAACTGCGCTACACCCCGCAGGGCACTCCGGTCACATCGTTCCGCATTGCCGTAAGCTCCAAGTACAAGCAGTCGGGCGAAATGAAGGAGGAGACCCTTTTCATAGACACCGTAGTGTTCGGCAAACAGGCCGAATCCTGCAGCCAGTACCTCCAGAAAGGCAGGTCAGTGCTTGTGGAGGGGAGGCTTCAGGAGCGCAGATGGGAATCCGACGGCCAGCAGAAGAGCAAATTCGAGGTGCTGGCGCAGACCGTGCGGTTCCTTTCAAGGAAGTCCGACCCGCAGTCTTCGCAGTCAGCGGCGCAGGGCGACGGCATCCCTGAAGAGATTACGGACACAGAACCGTTTTAATTTTAAGGAGGGTTAATGCAGCAGAGGAGATTTCAGCAGAGAAGAAAATTCTGCCGTTTCTGTTCGGAAAAGGCGGAATTCATAGACTACAAGGACACCAAAACTCTCAGAAGCTACATCACTGAAAGGGGCAAGATACTGCCCAGGAGGATGACCGGCACGTGCGCAAAGCACCAGAGGGAGTTGAACGAGGCCATCAAGCGGGCACGGAGCATAGCGCTGCTTTCTTTTGTAGAGAAATAAGATGAGAATCCCAAAGACATGGGTGCCGTCCATGGCAAAAAGGGTGGTAGAGCACCTGACGTCGTCCAAACTGATAGAGCCCAAAGCGCCGGTCAAGGACATCACAGCCGAGACCGAGACGATTATAACGAACGAGCTTATGGCCGAAGACAGGCTTAACGACGAGATACGGGAGATGCTGAAGAAATTCGAGACCGATATTGACAAGGGCAGGATGGACTACAAAAAGGTCTTTGACCTCACAAAGCAGAAATTGGTAAAGGAAAGGAATCTCGTACTCTGATGCTTTCCTCCGACAAGGTCACCTGCCTTACGCACATCGTTCTCAAGGGCCTCCTCGATAAAAACCTCATCACACTAAAAGACGACGCGGCCGCGGTGCGCCGGGGCATTAAACAGGCTATAACCGCTGAACTCAAGGTCGGCGAGGACATGGACAAGGCCGCGAGGCAGAAACTTCAGTCCTTCTCAAAAAAGCTCATTGAAGGAAGCCCTGAGTGGGAAATCCTCTATAAAAAATTCATGAAGGAGGAGGAGGTCAAAAAGGGCAGGGGATAGGTTATGCAGCGCTTCATATCCGAAGTCACGGAAGAGGAAATAAAAAGGCAGAGGGCAAAGGCCCGCGCCCTCAGGGTGTCCGCATGGTGGAAGAAAAAGCGCTCCAGGGGCGACTGTTATTTCTGCGGAAGGAAATTTCCGCCCCCCGAACTCACAATGGAGCACATAGTCCCGATAATCCGCGGGGGGAAGTCTGAAAAAGGCAATCTGGTACCCGCGTGCAAGGACTGTAACAGCAGGAAAAAGCACATGCTCCCCATGGAATGGGAAGAGTACATGGAGAAGCTCAAGTCCGGCCCCGATTAACCGGCCCCGCCCCTTACTCCGTCCTTACGATTATCTCCGGCGGCAAAAGCTCAAGCAGCAGGTAATACGCCTTTTCAAGCTCCCCTTCGTCCGTGGACTCAAGCGTGACAGTGATTTTATAATCCGGCTTGTCCACCTGCGGGTAGGAGCCTATGGATACCTCGGGATAATCCTCCACCACTTTGCCGAGGTGATATGCGATAAAGCATTCGTCCTCGTTGACGTAAACCTTCTTTACATGAAACGGCCTTGAGCGGAAGCGGTCTTTTACCGCGGAGAACTTCTCCCTGAGGAAGCGCGGGATGCCGGGGAAGATATAGACGTTCCTGAAAACCACGACGGGGAACCTCATGCCCTCGTTAAGGATAAGCTCCGCACCCTCAGGGAGTTCAGCCATCTTAAGGGCGGACTCATCGGGCGTGCGGTCTCCGCAGCGCCTGAGTATGATGCCCTCAAGGGTTTTGTTCCTTACGGTCTTTACCCCGAACCCCTTTGCCACGCCTTCCATCGTGATGTCATCGTGGGTGGGGCCCACGCCCCCTGAGGTGAAGACGTAGTCATGGGAGGCCGCAGCCTCGGACACCTGCTTGCCGATTATGTCTATCTCGTCAGGGAGGACGGAAATTGCCCTCACATCTACGCCTATATTTCTGAGTTCCGCCGCAAGAAAATAGGAATTGGAGTCGTGAACCTTGCCGGAGAGTATCTCGTTTCCGATTATGATTATGGCCGCCGTAGGGGGTGCGCCCATCTATATCCCTCTTCTTATGAAGTCTCTGGCCTTGCCAGCGCCCTTTGGAGGGCCCACAAGCCCGTCCTCTTCCATCAGCTCCATAATCCTTGCCGCCCTATTGTATCCTACCTTAAGCCTTCTCTGTATTGAGGATATGGAAACCTCGCCGATGGACTCCGCATACTCGACCGCCTTCCTGTACATATCGTCGCGGTTCTCGGAGCCGTTCTCCCTCTCCTCAACCTCCTCCCGTATGCTGGTAAATATGCTGTAATCAGGCACGCCCTGCGCCTTTACGAAACCCGTAATCGCACTGATTTCAAGCTCGGTGACGAGGGCGCCGTGCACCCTTATGGTCCTTGAACCCGGGAGCATGAACAGCATATCGCCCTTGCCTATAAGCTGCTCTGCGCCCTGTGCGTCAAGTATCGTCCTTGAGTCTATCTTAGAGGTCACCTGAAACGATATGCGGGCCGGGAAATTGGCCTTTATGACCCCTGTTATCACGTCCACCGATGGCCGCTGGGTGGCAAGCACCAGATGTATGCCCGAGGCCCTTGCCATCTGGGCAAGCCGCGCAATGGAGTCCTCCACCTCGGAGGCGGATGTGAACATGAGGTCGGCAAGCTCGTCTATGACAACAACGATGTAGGGTATCCTTTCTTCCGGCAGAACCGATGCGTTAAATCCGTCTATGTTCCTTGCGCCCCGCTCTGCAAGCAGCCTGTAACGCCTGTCCATCTCAAACACTATCTTTCTGAGGGCGCCCGACGCCTCCTTAGGGCTTGTTATAACCGGAGAGATAAGATGGGGTATGCCCTCATATGCCGAAAGCTCAAGGAGTTTTGGGTCTATAAGGAGCATCTTCACCTCATCGGGCGACGCCTTATAAAGTATGCTTACGACCATAGCGTTCAAGGCGACGCTCTTGCCCGCGCCTGTGGAGCCTGCCACAAGCAGGTGGGGCATCCTTGTGAGGTCCGCGGATATAGGGTTTCCGAATATGTCCTTTCCGAGGGCAATCGTCAGTTTCGAGGGGTTCTTTTTAAAGCCGTCGGAGGAGATGATTTCCCTCAGAGAGACCGTCTCGCGGTAGCGGTTGGGCACCTCAAGACCTATGGTAGACTTGCCGGGTATGGGGGCTATCCTGACGCTCTTGGCCCTGAGCCCCAACGCAATGTCATCAGAGAGGGAAACGACCCTGTTTATCTTCACGCCCGGGGCAGGCTCAAACTCATACATCGTGACCACCGGGCCTGTATGCGCCTGCGTGACCTTGCCCTGCACGCCGAAATCGGCAAGCCTCCTCTCAAGCATGCCCGCATCAGACAAGGCGGCTTCCTTCAGGGGACTTGCCGCTTCGGAGGCGTGAAGGCTCAGAAGCTCTATACCCGGCAGCTCGTAGCCGCCCGCCTTTTTTGCGCCGACCGCCGCGGCCACGTAGGCCTCCGGCCCGTCTTCTTCTTCAAAATCATCAAGCCCGGGCTCTTCCGCCGAGACTTCAAGCGGCTCCAGATGCTCAAGCACGGGAGGCATGCCGAAGACCTCCGGCACATGCTCATCCGTGAGATAGTCCGATGTCTCTGCCTCCTCATTTTCCCGGGCCTCGGCCTTTGCCTCAGGCTCAGGCGAACTCTCGCCTATGCGAAGCAAAAAGTATATGAACGATGCAGGGCTCAGAAGCACGACGGATGCAAGAAAAAATGCAATGGAAAATATGTATGCACCCGGCATGGAGAGAAGGGACGACAATGCATTTCCTGCGGCCCTGCCCGCCATGCCCGGCTCCACAGGCAGGCCAAAGGACGATGCCGTAAGAAAGGCAAGGGCCGATGATGAGAGAATGAAAAGGAGCGCGCCTGCAAGGTTTATCTTGTGCCTATCCTTGAGCAGGATGCCTTTTATCCCGTAGACCGATAGAAAGACGGGCACTGAATAAGACGAAACCCCCAAGAGGGACATCAGCATATCGGCCATGTATGAGCCGATAATCCCGCCCCTGTTCCCTACGGGGTCAGGGGAAAAGGTAAAAAACGACGGGTCCCATTTTGAGTATGTCAGGAGGCAAAGGCCGAGGTATATGCTGCCTGCTATCAACAGGATGCCTGCCGCTATCTTGCCCTTACTGTCTACGCGTTTGACCATACCCAACCGTTAGACCATAACCAACCGGCGATTATGAATGCAAGCACGAACCGGTAGTAGGCGAATGAATGCAAGGGGTGATTCCTAAGATACGAAAGCAGGAACTTTATGGCCGCAATGCCCGACAGGGCAGAGGCGGCAAGGCCGGTAAGAAAGATGCCCGCCTCGTATCCTCCGGGGTCTGATGCGAGCTTGCCGGCCTCATAAAGCGTAGCGCCCCCTATTACCGGTATCGAAAGCAGAAAGGCAAACCGCGCGGAGGCCTCTCTCTTAAGGCCGAGCATCAGGGCCGCGGATATCGTGATGCCGGAGCGGGAGACCCCGGGGACAAGGGCGACCGCCTGTGCCAGCCCGATTATCATGACATCGCCAAGCCTCAGGCTATCCATCCCCCTTGTCTTCTGAAACCCCTCGGCCACTATCATCAGAAAACCGAAGACCACAAGCGCCGCCGCTATTATTGCGGGGCTCCTCAGCGCCCCTTCGATAACATCGCCCCAAAACACCCCGGCTGCTGCGGCAGGCAGTGTGCCGGCTGTAATAAAAAGCAGCAGGCGGCGGTCGTTCTTCAATATGCCGGCTATGTCCTTCCTGAGGCAGATTATCAGGCTTAAAAGCGTGCCCGCATGGAGCGCAACGTCAAATGCAAGGCTGTTTATCAGGCCGTTCTCCCAGCCGGAAAACCACCTCACGAGCACAAGATGGGCGGTGCTGCTTACCGGGAGAAACTCCGTCAGTCCCTGTATAATCCCCATCACAGCCGCTTTCAGCATGCACTGATTATAACAGAAAGCGCATCATGGGGGCAGGCTCCGTAGCTGCCGGGGAAACAGATGTCATCCGATTTCCAAACCCGATACAACCCCTGCTTTGAATACTTGACAAATTAAGTAGAGTATTATACGCTAAATTTATGCTCAGGTTATCCACAAAGGGACAGTACGGCGTGAGGGCCATGTTTGAGATAGCGAGGGGGTATTCCCCGGACCGGAAGGCGATGAAGCCCTTTACCATCAAGGAGATAGCCGAGAGGCAGGACGTCTCCGCTGCCTATCTTGAGCAGATTTTAAACGGCCTGAGAAAGGCGGGGCTCATAAGCAGCATCAAGGGGCCGGGCGGGGGCTATGTGCTTTCAAAGAGGCCGGGTGATATCAGCATCAGCGAGGTGCTAAGCGTGCTTGAAGGCCCGCTTGCGATAACCTCATGCCTTGACCCATCCGAGGGTTGCAGCCGCATAGACATATGCGTGACGTATCTTTTGTGGAGGGCCCTCGGAGAGAAGATAAACGGGTTTCTGAGCACCATCACACTCGATGACCTCCTTAAGGAAGGGGGCGTTGAGGGGACCGCACTCGGCGGGAAGGCCGGGGAAGCAGGCAGTCTTAGAAGGCCGGAGGGAAAAGGAAAGAAGGTGCGGAAGGCAGCCGGATGACCCTTAAGTTCGTTGAGGACCTTAAGGCGGATGTCACGGCGGACATAGTATACATGATGTGTCCGATGCATCTGCTTAAGCTTGAGGAGATGATGAAGACCATTGAGCCGGGACAGGTGCTTGAGATACTTACGGATTATGACGGCGCGCTCGAGGACATCCCGGCGTGGTGCGAAAAGACGGGCAACGAATTCCTCGGAGTAAAGGAGACCGAGGATTTCTTTAAGTTCTACATAAAAAGGAAAGGGAGGTAAAAGATGCAGGTCCGGTATTTTGACCATGCAGGCACAACCCCGCTTGACCCCGCAGTCCTTGAGGCCATGATGCCGTATCTCAGGGAGAGCTTCGGCAACCCCATGAGCATCTATGAGCTTGGGGGAAGGGCAAGTGCGGCGGTGCAAGAGGCAAGGGCGGATGTGGCCGCGCTGATAAACGCAAGGCCGTCGGGCGTCATCTTTACGGCAAGCGGCGCGGAGTCCAATAATTTCGCCCTAAGGGGGATTGCCCTTGCAAGACAAAACGAGGGCAAGCACATCATTGTCTCAAAGGCGGAACATCATTCCGTGCTCAATTCAGCAAGGTTTCTTGAGAAGCAAGGGTTTATAGTCACATACCTGCCCATAGACGGCTACGGCATGGTGGAGCCGGAAACCCTCGGAAAGGCCATAACGAAAGAGACCGTCTTAATCTCGATAATCCTTGCAAGCCCTGAGGTCGGCACGATTCAGCCGATAAGGGAGCTTGCCAAGATGGCAAAGGAAAAGGGCATAATCTTCCATACGGATGCGGTTGCCGCAGCCGGGCAGATTCCCATAGACGTAAAGGAGCTCGGCGTGGACCTCCTGAGCCTCTCGGCCCACCAGTTCTACGGGCCAAAAGGCGCGGCTGCCCTTTACGTGAGGGAAGGGCTGAGGATAGTGCCCCTGATATACGGCGGCATACAGGAGGGCGGAAGAAGGGCGGGAACGGAGAACGTCCCTGCGATAGCCGGCATGGGCAAGGCCGCAGCCATCGCAAGAGAAAGGCTTTCGCATAGAATAGAATATTTAAGGCCGCTCCGCGACAGGCTGATAGAAGGGGTAAAAAAGACGGACAATGTCTACCTCACCGGCCATCCCGCAGAAAGGCTTCCCGGACACGCAAGCTTTACAGTGGAATTCGTCGAGGGCGAGGCCATGCTCCTCATGATGGCCGCAAAGGGGATATATGCGGCGAGCGGCTCGGCCTGCTCCTCAAAGGCCTTGAAGTCATCCCCTGTGCTGCTTTCAATGGGCATCCCCTCAAGCGTTGCGCAGGGCTCCATAGTGTTTTCGCTCGGTCATGAGAACTCTACGGATGATGTAGAATATGCAATTACGGAGTTTTCCGTGATTGCGAAAAAACTAAGGGAAATCTCCCCCTACAGAGGAGGCTGGGGCGGAGTGGAGGAGGCGGAAAAATGTATTCCGAAAAAGTAATGGACCATTTCATGAATCCGAGGAACGTCGGAGAGGTCGAAAACCCCGACGGCGTTGGCGCCGAGGGCAACCCCACATGCGGGGACGTCATGAAGATTACCATCAAGGTGGAGGACGGCAAGATAGCGGACGCTAAGTTCAGGACCTTCGGCTGCGGCGCGGCAATAGCCGTATCGAGCATGGTCACGGAGATGGCAAAGGGCATGACGCTTGATGAGGCCCTCAAGATAACGAAGGAGTCGGTTGCAAACGAACTGGACGGGCTTCCGCCGCAGAAAATGCACTGCTCCAATCTGGGCGCGGATGCCCTGAAAAAAGCCATTGAAGACTACAAAAGCAAGCATCCGCAATAAGACGGAGGCAGGCAGCCCCTTAGTCATCATTTCCCATAGGGGCGGGTACGGGATAATCGAGACCCTCATAGTCATCATCGTCATGGGCGTTCTTGCCGTGGTGGTCATGTCCCATTACGAAAAAATCGCATACGAGGCAAAACATACGGCGCTCAAGGCGGAACTGCTGAATCTGAGGCAGGCCATAACCCTGTTTAAGATAATGAAAGGCAGATTCCCCAAAGACCTCAACGAGCTTATAGACAGCAATTACATCATGCCTTATCAGGAAAACCCGATAAGCAAAAAATATCTCGAACCGCATTCCCTCGACGAAAGGGGCAACATCCTCGACCCCTACGGGATGCCTTATGTGTATTTCCCCGCCGACGGCTCGGTGCGTTCGCAAAAAGAGGGGTTCGAGCACTTCTGAGGGAAACCGGCCTATAAACCTCAAGCCAAGAAAAACCCAAGAAAAAACACGGCTTTTTAAGCGGCGTTGGCTAAACCGGGGCGGAAATGCTAATATATCAGGCTCATGAAATCCAAAATAATAATCGCAACGCGCGGAAGCAGGCTTGCGCTCTGGCAGGCCGAATGGGTGAGGTCCGAGCTTAGGAGGCTGAACCCCTCCCTTGAAGTCGAACTTCTTAAGATAAAGACCACAGGGGATAAAATACTCGATGTCCCTCTATCGAAGGTGGGCGGAAAGGGGCTTTTCGTAAAGGAGATAGAGGAGGCGATGCTGAGGGGCGAGGCCGACCTCGCAGTCCACAGCATGAAAGACGTCCCCACCGACCTCCCCAAAGGGCTTCATCTCGGCGCCATCTTAAAGAGGGAAGACCCCCGCGATGCGTTCATATCGAAAAAAGCCGCGTCTTTTAGCAGCCTCCCCAAGGGCGCGACGGTCGGAACGTCAAGCCTCAGGCGCTCCTGCCAACTCCTTTCAATAAGGCCGGACTTAAAGATAACCACCCTCAGGGGCAACCTCGACACCCGCTTAAGGAAACTTGAGGAGGGGCAGTTCGATGCCATAATACTTGCCTCTGCCGGAGTAAAAAGGCTCGGGTTTGAATCAAAAATCACAGAGATACTGGATGTGAAACTCAGCCTTCCTGCCATAGGGCAGGGAGCGATAGGCATAGAGTGCAGGGCGGATGACGGCTTCATAAACAGCCTCATATCTCCCCTGAACCACAAAGAGACATCCGTGTGCGTCAGGGCGGAGAGGGCTGCGCTTAAGAGGCTTGAGGGCGGCTGTCAGGTCCCCATAGCGGCCCATGCGAGGCTTGCCGGAGGGGTGCTTTCGGTGCAGGGCCTCGTGGGAAGCGTCTCAGGGGACAGGATAATAAGGGGGAGCGTAGAGGGAGGCCCGGATGAGGCCGAGTCCCTCGGCATAAGGCTTGCCGAGGAGCTGCTGGGACAGGGCGCAAAAGAGATACTTGATGAGGTATACGGGAATGCCTCCCCATAACTCCGTTGACTTTCCGGCCTTATGCCGGTTAGAATAAATAGTCAATTAAAATTGAAACTATCTGGAGGTAACCATGCCGATTTACGAATACATATGCCATAAGTGCAGCGAGGCTTTTACAGCCTTAAGGCCGGTTCACATGAGGGCGGAGGATGCGCAATGCCCCATGTGCGGCTCAGAAGACGTAAGGAAGAAACTCTCCTCCTTTAGCTCTTTGTCCTCAGGAAGCGTCGGCTCATCAGGCTATTTCTCAGGCGGGGGCGGCGGCTGAGGCGTCTCTTCCTGCTGAGCGTGACTCAGATAGTCTAATTCAGCCGGATTCGCCTCTTAATAAGACGAATCCGGTTTTTTATTTCTGTTTACCCTTATTAATAAATGAGTTTGAAGCCCTAAAGCGGCATTTCACGCTATTCCGGCAGAAGGAAATGCTTTGAGAACACGGGGTTATCTTATGTGCCGGATTATGGACAGAATCTTGGTATTTATGTCCCCTCTAATAGAAAAAAGGCTTAAAATTTAAGGGGTTACAATTTCCTTAAATTTAATCCTTGCTTTTTGGGCTGTCTTAGGATAAAATCAAAAAGAGGGCTGGGGAATTTCTTCCCCAGCCTTCAACCGTGTTATTTCTTCTTCTTTGCTGTTGCTTTCTTTGCTGTTGCTTTCTTTGCTGCCGGCTTCTTAGCGGCTGCCTTCTTTGCTTTCGCTGCCATTGTCAATCACCTCCTTTCCGTGCCCACAGGCCGAGGTAAATCAGACCCTGCCTATAAGCTTAATCCTCCTGCCGGACAATATGCGTTTAAGGTTGCCGTCTTTCTTTTTCCTTTTATGGGCGTACTCTTCCTCGTCCATCTCTGTGGCGCTTAGTTTGTAGCCGAACCTCTTTTCGAGGTCCTTAAGCTCCCTGTCAACCGGCTCCTCGGCCCCGATGATGAAAAGGTCAACAGTGGAGGTGTCCTCGCCCTCTGCATAGGGGCCGTAGATGAATGCGGCCTTTGCGCCCGCAGTCCTCAGCACCGCCTTAAGCGCGCCGGGCAGGCCTAAGGATTTCGTTATCAGGCCCTTCAGCTCGGAGTAAAGCTCGGAGTCTTTGTTGGCCTGAAAGTATTTGAGGTTTGCGACCTTCTCGCTAAACACGATGCCGGCCCCTTCGAGGTTGTCGAGTTCGCGCTTTACGCCGGAGGGGTTTTTTCTGAGGAGCTTTGCTATCTCCCTGATATAGAACTTCTCGTCAGGGCTGTTCAGGAGGAGTGACAGCACATCCGCCCTTACCGATGAAGAAAACAAACTTTTTAACATCCTCATCTCTTTAACATCCTCATCTTGCATATATTTAATCACAGCGAATATCATTTGTCAACAGAAAAATTATATTTGGAACAGAAAAATCATTTTTGTGAACGATGCCTTTTGAGCAACGATTGTTCCAGAAAGAGGAAGCTCTTAAAAGATAGATTGTCTTTTCACGTTCCATGCGGCTGCGTGAAATTTATATGACCTTGCACTCCGCCGGACAATCCCCGGATTTGGGCCCCAATAAACCCCTCCCAAAAAATCTACAGATGTGTTATTTTATATAGACGAAGGGGCTGATAGATACAGTCAGAGGAGAGCGCTT
>JAUXOF010000013.1 GCA_030682405.1 Thermodesulfovibrionales bacterium | reverse complement strand
ATATTTAGCAAAGGGGCAGGTTGACAAGGCAATTGCCGAGTGGGAAAAGCTCACAAAAGAAGCTCACGACGGCTCCACTTTCAACACCATAGGAGACCTCTATCTAAAAAAGGGCGACAAGCAGCCTGCCATAGAGGCGTTCCACAAGGCATCGGCGATATTCAGAAACGAGGGCTTTTCCCTCAAGGCCCTTGCCCTCTATAAAAAGATACTCAACACAAACCCCGCAGACGGAGATGCCCTCTTTGCCCTCGGCGAGCTGAACGAGGAGAAAAACATCGTAACCGACGCCATAAAGTATTACCTTGCCTCTGCGGACATATTCTCCAAAGAAAACAAGAGGGATAAGCTCCTGAACGCCTACGCCAAGATACTGGATCTTGCGCCTGCTAACGTGCCCCTGAGGGTAAAGATATCGGAGATGTTCTCAAAGGAGGGGTTTGTCGTAGAGGCCGCGAGGGAGTACATAGGCATAGGCAACCTGTACGATAAACAGGGCGATATTGAAACCGCAAGGAAGTACATCTCAAGGGCCCTTGAGATTCAGCCCGGAAGCAGGGACGCCCTGCTTGGGATGAGCAGGATATCGGAAAAGAGCGGGGACATCCCCGCGGCCGTCAGGTATCTGAGGACTGCGGCGGAGACCTCGGGCGAAGACGGCGAACTGCTTCTTGCAATAGGCCGACTCCTTATTGCAGGCGGCTCGTTGGATGAGGCGATAACCTCAATATCAAAGGTCACTGAGGCCGAGCCCGGCAATATGGCGGCAAAGAGGCTGCTCGGAGATGTTTACCTGAAGATTGGGAATATGGAGAAGGCGTGGGAGGAGTATAACCCTGTCATAGACGAGATGATATTCAAGAGCAATTACGGCGAGGCCGTAGAGGTGCTGAACACCTTTAAGGAAATAGACCCTGTGGAGTCAAGCAGAAAGCTCATATCGCTTTTCAACCAGGTAGGAGACTCAGAATCGGCGTTTACGGAACTGCTGGAACTTGCCGGTGTATTTGAGGGAAGCGGGATGCAGGTGGATGCGCTTAAGTGCTATCAGGAGGCCTATGCCATGCGGCCTGACAATGCGGATGTAAAGGAGAACATCTCCCGCATGGAAAAAGACCTCGGCATAGAACCGGAGGTGCAGGAAAAGACCCCTGAGGAGGCGCTGACAGAGGCGGACATATTCCTCAGGTATGGGCTTTTCGACGAGGCCAGAAACCTCCTTGAGGGCGTCAAGGTAAGGTCGCCTGAAAACATGGAGGTCCATTTTAAGCTCAAGGCCCTGTACATAGATACCGGAGACAAGGAGCAGGCGGTGACCGAATGCCTGATACTTGCAAAGCTTTACGACAGGCAATCCGAGGAGGAGAAAAAACAGGCAGTCCTCAACGAGGCTTACGAACTGAGCCCTGATGACCCAAGGCTTCCCGATAGGGCCGCGGCAGGGCCTTTGGCAGAGGCTCCCGCAGGGGCAGGGCCTTCAGTGGAGGACTATACAGAGGAGATATCAGAGGCTGATTTCTATGTCAGGCAGGGGCTTATACCTGAGGCTGCCGATATATACAGGAGGCTCCTCGGAATCTTCCCGGGTAACGAGGAGTTGAGGGCAAAACTTACAGATATACAGGGCATGGCCGAAGAGGCCGGGGCGGCTGCCGGGCAGCCCGCTCCAGTTGAGACGGGGGAGACCCTTTCGCTTGAAGAGTTCGTCATGCCTGAGACGGAGGACGTCGAGGCCGAGGCGATGAAGGAACCTGAACTGGAGAGCGACGTGCTTGAGATATTCGAGGAGTTTAAAAGGGGGCTTGCAAAGGACCTTGAGGCCGAGGACTTCGAGACCCATTACAACCTCGGCATAGCCTATAAGGAGATGGGGCTTTTAGACGATGCGATTAACGAGTTTCAGACGGCCAAGCGCGACCCTAATTTTTTCATACAGGCCGTTACCATATTGGGGATGTGCTACATGCAGAAGGGGCTTTATCAGCTTGCGGTGGATGCATTCAGCAGCGCGCTGATGAAGATAGAGGCGAGGGACGAATCTTACTGGAGCACCCAATACGACCTTGCCGGGGCGTACGAGAAGGCCGGAAGCCTGAAGGAGGCATTTCAGCTCTACACCGAGGTTTACGGCCGGAACGCCAAGTTCAGGGACGTGGCGGATAAGGTGAACAAGCTCAAAGGCGAGCACGTCAAGGTCGAGCACCGCGCCGGGACAGAGGCAAAGGCAGTGGAGAAAGACAAAATAAAAGACGGTTATGATAAAATGAAGGATAAAAAGAGCAGGGTATCTTATATTTAAATAAACCATGGATTACCTCGAATACTATAAACTCAGGGAACAGCCCTTCTCCAATATCGTTGACAACAGGTTCTACTACAACAGCACGGAGCATTCGCACGCCCTCATCAAGCTCAGGTACGCCATAGACACGAAAAAGGGGCTTGCCGTTGTCATCGGGGAAACCGGTGCGGGCAAGACCACTCTGGCAAGGAGGCTACTTGAGGACCTTGACGAAAACCTCTACGAGGCGGCACTCCTTGTGATAATCCATTCCTCGGTAAGCTCGGAATGGCTTCTTAAAAAGTTCGCAATACAGCTCGGCATCAGCGACGTCAAGGAAAGCAAGGTGGAACTCCTAAGCCAGATTTATAAGAGGCTCTACGAGATAAACGAGCAGGGCAAGACCGCTGTCGTGCTCATGGACGAGGTCCAGATGCTGAAGTCCAAGGAGATAATGGAGGAGTTCAGGGGGCTTCTGAACATGGAGATGGCAGATGGCAAGATGATAAACCTTATCTTTTTCGGGCTTGGCGACATGGAGGATGTCCTGAGCCTCGATGAGCCCTTAAAGCAGAGGGTGGCCGTAAGAATCAATCTCAAGGCGTTCTCCGAAGAAAATACCAGAGACTACATCAGCCACAGGCTGGAGATTGCGGGATCGGGCAAGGACCTCTTCACCAAGGGCGCGGTAAAGGCGATATACTATTATTCAAAAGGCCTTCCGAGGCTGATAAACACCATCTGCGACAACGCCCTGCTTGAGGGTTTTCTTTTCAAGGCCGAGACCATAGACGAGTCGGTAATCAAGGCAGTTGCAATAGACCTCGGGCTGAACAACATCTGAATATTCCGTTAAAGTCCGATTGCCTCTAAGGCTTCCCTGAGGTTGCCCGCACCCGTTATATCGAGTCCGAAGGTATCCTTAAGCCTTTGGCTGTTCGTTTTTGAGATAACGGCCTTCCTAAACCCTATCTTTGCCGCTTCTTTGAGCCTGAGTTCGGCCTGGCTTACCGCCCGTATCTCTCCGGAAAGCCCAACCTCTCCGAAGACGAACAAATCCGGAGGAACCGGCAGTTCCCTTAAAGAAGATGCTATCGCAAGCGCTGCCCCGAGGTCCATCGCCGGCTCCGCAATCTTTAAGCCTCCCACTACGTTTGTGAATATGTCCATCCCGCCGAGGTGAAGGCCTGCTATTTTTTCAAGCACGGCTATGAGGAGGCTTACCCTCTGGAAGTCCATGCCTATAGCCGCCCTCCGCGGCATGCCGAATGAGGTCGGCGTGACAAGGGCCTGAATCTCAACGAGCAGGGGACGCGTGCCCTCGATGCTTGAGACCACAAGAGACCCTGCGGCGTTTGCGGGGCGCTCGGAAAGGAAAAGCTCGGAGGGGTTTTCTATCTCACTAAGGCCGGAGTCCGTCATCTCGAATACGCCTATCTCGTTTGTGGAGCCGAAACGGTTTTTTACCGCCCTTAGAATCCTGTAGGAGTGCCCCCTGTCGCCCTCGAAATAAAGGACAGTGTCCACTATATGCTCAAGCACCCGCGGCCCTGCTATTGCGCCTTCCTTTGTGACATGCCCGACTATGAAAACAGGTATGCCGGATTTCTTGGCAAAGAACATGAGCTTTGTGGCGCATTCCCTCACCTGCCCCACAGAGCCCGGCGCAGAGGGAAGCTCCCCTGTGTACATGGTCTGTATGGAATCTATGATGATTGCGGCGGGCCTTGTGCCCTCTGCCGCATCTATGATGTTTTCAAGGTCAGTCTCAGGCAAAAGGGCGATGGTGTCGGACTTTATCGAGAGCCTGTCGGCCCTGATTTTTATCTGCTCAGGGGATTCCTCGCCCGAAACGTAAAGCACCCCGCCTTTAAGCCCGGCGGCGGCCTGAAGGAGCATGGTGGATTTCCCGATTCCCGGGTCCCCGCCTACCAGTATCACAGAGCCTGCCACTATGCCGCCTCCAAGCACCCTGTCGAATTCCGCTATATGGGTGCTCGTCCTTTTGCCGGTCTCTTCCTTTATCGAGCTTATGAGCCGGGGTTCCGCCTTGGAGCGGCTTCTTGTTGCCCTTCCCGAGGAAGGCCTTTCCTCCACGAGGCTGTTCCATTGGCCGCAGTCAGGACACCTGCCGAGCCATTTGGGGCTTACATATCCGCACGACTGGCACTGGTAGACGATTTTTGGGTTTGCCATCTTCAGTGTGCGCCCTTTATATTCAGCAGCCCCATGCCCCTTCCGGGGTGGTATGCCTTCTTGATGGCGGCCTGAACGAATTCCTTTGCCCTCCTTGCGGCCTCAAGCGGGCTGTGACCCAGCGCAAGGGATGCAGCGACCGCAGCCGAGAAGGCGCAGCCCGTGCCGTGGTATTCGCCTCTTATCTTTTCGCTCTCAAGCCGGTGGAAATCCGAGCCGTCGTAATACAGGTCCACTGCCAGCCCATCGAGATGCCCTCCCGTGATTATCACGACCTCCGGCCCCATCTCTCTGAGCGCCCTTGCCGCCTCCTTCATGTCGGATTCGGCCTCTATGTTCATGCCCGTAAAAAGGGATGCCTCGTAGATATTTGGCGTTATCACCCTTGAGGCTGGGAATAGCTTCTGCTTTATCAAATCAAGTGCGCCGTCCTCAACGAGGCTTCTGCCTGATGAAGATACCGTTACCGGGTCTACCACAAGGTTCGGGAGGGAGTGCTCCTTTACGATGTCCGCTGCGATTTCCACAGCATATGCGGTATAGAGCATCCCTGTTTTCAGGCCGTCAGGCCGGATGTCCTTCAGGAGGAAATCGAGCTGTCTTTGGAGGAAGTTTTTTTCAACTGGCAGTATAAGGTCGATGCCCTCGGTGTTCTGGGAGGTCAGGGCAGTGGGCGCCGAAATGCCGTGGACGCCGAATAGGGCGAATACCCTGAGGTCGGCCTGAAGTCCCGCGCCTCCCGTAGGGTCTGAGCCTGCTATCGTAAGGGCGATTTTCACGACTGCCGCACCCCTGCACTCATTGATACGGAGATGATATTCATAATATATCCTCTTTTTTTCATTGAGTTTAACAATTTAAAGCGGAATCCGCAAACATCGGGCTTAACCCACCGGGCTTAACCCAAAAAATGACAGTCATTTCCGTCATTCCCGCGTCAGTAGAGGGCCTTTGTCGCTTCCCTGACTATGTCTTCCGTCTCCTGAAGGGGGCCGAGGGGGTTTTTCTTTTCGCTGTAGTTGTCTATAATCGGGTTTCCGCCCCAGAGCTTATAGACGACGACCCGGTCCACAAGGACTATGAGCGCCGTGAACTTCCATCCGGACTCCTTGGTCTTCCTTCTGAAATTAAAAAGGTCAAGCAGCACGTTTCCGTAGCGCTTTGACGTTATGTTCTGCGGGGCCGCTTCGTAGGCGCTACAGTAGTTTTTAAGCTCAAGGCAGCTCTGCACACCCTCGTCGAGGTCTTGTTTTTTTATAGAGGGGTTGGCCATGAAGCGCTCTACGATGTCCAGATATGTCAGGATTTTTATATTCGGGGTCGAAAAGGGGTCATAGCCTAATTCCCTCAGCTCCGCAGTGGTCGTCTCGTAAGGGATTATCCTGTCATAGGCCGCCTTGGCCTCATCAAACGTCTCCCACGGAGAGCGCGTGGTCTGTCTTGCCTGCGGAAGAAGGGAACTGCAGCCAGAGGTCATAAATACGATTATCGCCACAAGCGGCAGCGCCTTCATAATTAATAAATATCACGGATTTAGGATTTATGCAACAGAAGAAGGGAAAATAAAAACGCCCCCTGCAGGACTCGAACCTGCGGCACCAGGTTTAGGAAACCTGTGCTCTATCCGCCTGAGCTAAGGGGGCTTAGAATAAATATTTTAACATTTATCCTGTGTTTAGTCCAGAGCCGTAAAGAGTTTTTTTATTTCTGGAAGGTTCTATCTCTATTTCAGGGCGGCTTCCTATGTTGAAAGAAATCCCCCTGTTGGCCTATACTAATAAGAACCCGCAACAGCACGAAAGGAGACCTCCCAATGAAGGTGATTTTAAAGGACGACATCAAGAGCGTAGGGAAGATGGGCGAAGTTGTGAGCGTCGCAGACGGCTATGCAAGGAACTTCCTCATACCAAAGGGTTTTGCAGTGGGCGCAAGCACCCGGAACATCAAGGCCCTTGAGCACGAAAAGAGGGTGATAGAGGCCGGGGCCAAAAAAGTCAGGCAGGGCGCAAGGCTTCTTTCAGAGAAGATATCCTCCATGACCCTGACCGTAAAGGCGAAGGCCGGCGAGGAGGATAAGCTCTTCGGCTCCATAACCACCATGGACATAGCCGATGCGCTTAAGGCCGAAGGCGTTACTGTGGACAGGAGAAAAATAGTCATTGAGGAGCCGATAAAGAGGCTCGGCGGATACACGGTGACTGTCAAACTCCACACGGACGAGGCCCCGGAGCTTAAAATTCAGGTAGTTGCCGAATAACAATGGAGACTTATTCGGAGAAGCTTCCGCCCCAAAACCTTGAGGCGGAGCAGTCCGTGCTGGGCGCAGTGCTCCTTGACAACGACTCCCTGCTTAAGGCGCTTGAGATTGTAGGTGTTGATGACTTCTACAGGGAGTCCCACAGGAGGATATTCAGCGTCATGCTGGAGCTTTTTGACCGCAACGAGGCCATAGACCTCGTTACAGTCGCCGAGCACCTCACAAGGAAGGGACAGATGGAGGACATAGGCGGCGCGTCATACCTCGCGCAGCTTGTAAGCCAAATACCCACATCGGCGAACATCAGGTACCATGCAAAAATCATCAAGGAGAAGGCCACACTGAGGGCCCTCATCAGTTCCGCAACAGAGATAGCCGGAAAGGTCTACGAGGAGAGCCTCGATGCCGACGAGCTTCTGGATTTTGCAGAAAAGACGGTCTTTAACATCTCAGACAGGAGGATAAAGGCGTCGTTTTTCCCGCTTAAGGAGATAATAAAAGACAGCGTCAATATGATAGAGCGGCTCTATGACAAAAAGGAGAGCATAACCGGTGTGTCCTCCGGCTTTACCGAGCTTGACGAGCTGACCACCGGGTTCCAAAAAAGCGACCTCATAGTAATAGGCGGCAGGCCCTCCATGGGCAAGACCGCACTTGCCCTTAACATAGCCCAGCACGTGGGCATAGAGCTCCGCGAGCCGGTTGCAATCTTCAGCCTTGAGATGTCCATGCGGCAGCTTGCGCTTCGGATGCTCTGCTCAGAAGCAATGGTTGATTCCAATCTCGTAAGAAAGGGCATCATAAGGGGGCAGGACTGGGCCAAGCTCACAAGCGCCGCCGGAAAGCTCATGGAGTCCCCCATATTCATAGACGACTCCTCGGCAATCAACGCGCTTGAGATGAGGGCCAAGGCGCGGAGGCTCAAGAAAGAGCACGGCCTCGGCCTCGTGATAGTTGACTATCTTCAACTCATGCGCGGGAGGGGGTCTTTTGAAAGGAGAGAGCAGGAGATATCCGAGATATCACGCTCTCTTAAGGCGCTCGCCAAAGAGCTTGATATACCTGTTTTAGCCCTAAGCCAGCTCAACAGGGAGGTGGAAAAGACCGTTGACAAGCGCCCCTCGCTCGCCAACCTCAGGGAGTCCGGCGCCATAGAGCAGGACGCCGACGTCATACTTTTCCTCCACAGGGAGGAGATGTACGACAAGGACAACCCCGCCAAACGCGGCAAGGCCGAGGTCATAGTCGCAAAACAGAGAAACGGCCCGACAGGCAGCGTGAAACTCACATTCCTGAACAAGTCCACAAGGTTTGCAAACCACGTCGAAGGCTACGCGTACGAAGAAGAGGTAATAGACACAGAGCCTTTTTAGGGAAAGAAGCCCTTATGTGAATTTACACAGAATGCTTGACATTATAGGGCATGGGAAGTGTCGAAGTGTCCCTGAAAAAACTTGAATTAAGCGCCGGATATTTAGTAATATAGAGATTGCACCGGCTTTCTACCGCTTTTTGAGCCTGTGACTGATTTATAGCTGCTGGAGGTTTTGGAAGATGCCTATTTATGAATATTCATGTCAGAGCTGCGGAAAATGTCTTGAACTAATGCAGAAATTCAGCGATGCCCCTGTAACGGAATGCCCTGAGTGCAACGGCCATATGAAAAAACTCATCTCAAACACATCTTTTGTGCTCAAAGGCACAGGCTGGTAT
>JAUXOF010000001.1 GCA_030682405.1 Thermodesulfovibrionales bacterium | reverse complement strand
ACCCTGTAAGCGGGTTTGCCGCCTATGGCCGACTGATGGATTGAGGCCTCCTGTCCCTTGGCCTTGAGTTCCTGCTGAAAGGCATTTGCGTTTTGCTCTACAGTAAAGACGCCGAACTGGACGAAATATGCGATAGGTAGCGGCTTTGCCGCGGGAGGCTTTATCTTTTCCGCGGGCTTAGGTTTCTCCAGCGCCGCTTCAACCATCGGCGTGATTGACGGCAAAAACGCCTGAGGCTTTTTTAAGGGTTTTGAAGGCATATTTTTTGCGATAACCGTCCCTGCCGGTTTTCTGCCCGGGGCCGTCGCTACGGGTTTTAAGAACATGTAAGCAACAAGCGCTATGACGCCTGCGGCAACTGCCGCAACGGGCATTATCATGCGGTTGGTTGTTTTAAGTTTTTTCTCTTGTCCGTATGTTTTTTCTCCGGCTGCAGCCGAAGACATCCCTATTGTTTCGGATGAGAAGTCCCCCCCGGGTAATTTTTCTTTGAAGGGGTCGCCAAGTCCCTTGTCGCCGGATATTTGGAATCCGGAGCTTTCTTCCGTGCCGGCCTTAAAAGGCTGCGGGCTTTCTTTAACCGGAGGTTTTTCCTTCACCGGCATCGAAAATGTCTCCTGAGGCTTAAATGCAGGCTCTTCAAACACCGTCTCTTCGAGCGTTATGCCTTCAGGCATTATCTCTTCGTGTATAGTCTCTTCCGGCATCTCGTAAGCGTTAAATGCATTGCTTACCGAGACAGGCTCATGACGGCCAGAATCGAACCCTGCCGTATCGGATTCCATGAACCCCTCTTCTTTGGGGGGCTCTGGGAAAGCCTCTGCGGCAACAGCAGCATCATGGGAGAGGATGGAGCCGACCATTGATGTAATGTCCGACGAAGCGAATGGTTTTCTAAGAAAGCCGACTATCCCGTACAATGTCTTATAACGGGGGTCGAATTTGCTTTCCCTGAGCGTCAAAAGCACAAGCGGCACGTTTTTGAGCGGGCCGATGCTGCGGATGGACTTGCATATCTCCAGCCCGTTTGTCCCGGGCGTTGCGAGGTTTAAAAAGACGAGCAGGGGTGTCACTTTTTTTGCCATCGTCAGCGCCATGTCCCCGCTTGAGGCCGTAAATACGAGATAGCCTTCCGCTTCAAGGGTCTTTGATATCAAAGAGGCCGCATTTGCGTCGTTGTCTATGACAAGCACGGTCTTTTTCATGACGGATTATTTTAACACACGATTCATTAAAGTTGTTCCCAGTATTTTTTCGGCATATCCATTGCCAGCTTCAGCGAGCCGTCCGAGCCTGCAAACAGCGGGTCCTCCACGCAGGACACTCGACAGTCTCCGAATAGTTCCTTGAACGAACCGTGGAGGTATTCGGCTATGCCCTTTGTGCGGCTTCCGCCTCCGGCAACGACTATATTATTTTTTATCTTTACCTGAAATTCAGGGTCGAACCTTGCAATCATCGAGGCCGTCGTGTCTATTATTGCAGGGAGGATGCTCTCGCATGCGCGTTTTATCTCGTTCGTTATGTCATGCGTCACGAGCTTTCCTTCGACAGGCAGTTCCACCTGTATGGCGTGGCCGGCATTGCCCACAAAGGAGGATTTTTCCTTGAACTGCCGCACCATGTTCAACGTGAACTTCGAGCCGGGATATTTTTCGCTGAGGTAACTGAAAAGCTGTTCGTCTATATAGTCTCCTGCGGTCAGTATTGTCTTTTGGTCCTCCTCGGCGGGCATGGCGCCGTGCATGATACAGAAATCTACAGTGCCCGCCCCTATATCTATTATCATGGAGTTGTTAAGCAGTTCCAGCCCGTAGGCCACTGCAAAAGGCTCTGAAACGACCATCAGGGAATGCACATAACCGAGCACCGCCTTCCTGATGGAAAGCTTGTTGACCTTGAGGGTGTCGGCCGGCACGCCGACTATCGCATTGATTTTCTGGCCCTTGGGGGGACGTGCAAGGCTGATTAGGTGTCCGATGAGTTCTTTAACCGCCTCCTCGTTCCTCTCTATCCCTTCCTTTATCACGCCTCTTTCAAGCGGCCTGTAGACATCGAGCGAGAGCCTGTTGCCGAGGGCTTCCGAACCGAACAGGATATCCTTGCCCAGCACCCTTGCCGATATGAAGTCTCTCGGCCATCCCACATAGCTTTCAACACATTCCTTGGTGTTGTTGCTTGCCGAGATGGAACTCCTCGATGTCCCCAAGTCGATTCCTACGTACAGGATATTGTTTTCCGCTTCATCTGCTGGCTTCATAAACGGGTTCTCCTTTTTTTAAGTAGTTCAGTATTCCTGATTCAAGGTACTGGGCTATATCTTCCCTGTAGCGTGTAGTATACAGCTTCAACTCCTCTTTTTTGTTGCTGATGCAGGAGACCTCTGTCAGCACCCCGGGCATATCTATGCCCAGCAGCACGACAAAAGGCGCCCTTTTTATGCCGTAATCCAGCACACTGCTGTTCTGGCCTTTGATGTTAAGATACAGGCTGTCCTGTATGAATGACGCGAGCCTCCGGGACTCCTGAAGCTTTAATGTATCCCCTATCTTTTCTATCATTTCTTTGAATTCTCCCAGACTGTAATTGGAATGCGCATTCTCGGCGGATGCCAGTTCGAGCGTATCTCCGTCTGCCGACGGGCCGAAATAATAAGTCTCAATTATGTTTATCGGCTTTGA
Source organism: Thermodesulfovibrionales bacterium (assembly GCA_030682405.1). GTDB lineage: Bacteria > Nitrospirota > Thermodesulfovibrionia > Thermodesulfovibrionales > JdFR-86 > JAUXOF01. The sequence continues at coordinate 15,920 of JAUXOF010000001.1, read as the reverse complement.
AGGCACGTAATTGACATGGATAGAGATGAAGACGTCGGCCTTGCTCCGGGCTGCTATTTCCGTTCTTCTATTGAGGGGCACTGTTTCATCGTCCTCCCTTGTAAGCAGCACCTTGTACTGGCCGTACGCAAGCAGCTTTTTCTTGAGCCTTCTGGCTATATCCAAGGTAATGTCTTTTTCCTTAAGCCCCAGCTTGCCCGATGTGCCGGGGTCAGAGCCGCCGTGACCCGGGTCTATGACAATGGTTTTTACCCCGAGGCCGAACATCTGTTTCATGGATATTTTTTTGTCGTTTATGAGGGAGATGTATTCGGCCGGGACGAAGTTTTCACCCTGAGTGGAAATATGGATTTCTTTTTTATTTTCGCTAAACAGCCGGGAATCCAGATAATCGACATTTCCGAGGACGAGCAATACTATGAATGATAAAAAGAAATACCCCTTGAAAAGATAGGGGAATTTCCATCTTGGACCTAAGGGGTTTTTCCCCAAAATCCTCAGGTTTTCCTCGTAAACGGACTTGAGGATTATGCGTCTGGGACGCGACCCTCGTTTTTTTGAAAATATAGCCATATTCCTATTTCTAAAAAACCTTTAAAATTATCTCATAAAAGGCTGAATAATTCAAGTGTTCCTTCAATGGTTGGGATATCCCTGCCAACCGGTTCGGCGGGATGGGCTCAGCCCTTGATATTGTCCTCTATCGCCTCTTCTATTGTGGCGAGCGCTGATTTTCCGAGGGCCTCAAGGTCGTAGCCGCCTTCAAGGCAGAAGATATAGGGTACGTCAGGGCCTGAAAGTATGCCCTTGACTATGTTCCTTATGCCGTCATATGAGATGCGTATGCTTGAAAGGGGGTCGTAGAGGTGGATATCATAGCCTGCGGAAACAATAACGATGTCCGGGGAAAAATCAGCCATCAGGCCGGGAAGTATGTCGTTATAAGCGCTGAGATATTCCCTGTCCCCTGAGCCTGAAGGCATGGGGATGTTATATGTGAATCCGGCCCCTTTGCCCCTGCCTCTTTCATTTTGGCTTCCAGTGCCCGGGTAGTGCGGGGACTGGTGGGTGCTGAAGTAAAACACGGTGTCGTCCTCTTCAAAGATGTGCTGAGTGCCGTTTCCGTGATGGACATCGAAGTCTACTATGAATACCTTCCCGTATCCGGCCCCTTGAGCGTATCTTGCCCCTACCGCCGCGTTATTGAAGATGCAAAAGCCCATTGCCCTGCCTGCCTCTGCATGATGGCCCGGCGGCCTTACGGCGCAGAATGCCCTCTCGATGGCGCCTTTCCTGCATAAATCCACCGCCTCTATCACAGCGCCTGCCGCATAAAGTGCGGCCTCAAGGCTGCCTTCCGATGCGTATGTGTCAGGGTCAAAATAGCCCTTGCCGAACTCCTTAACCCTCCGGACATATTCATGGGTGTGAACCGCCTCTATCTCTTGGAATGTCGCCTTGCGCGGTTTTATGTGTATTAGTTTTTCCCATATGCCGGACGCCTTGAGCGTATCGGTTATTGCCTTCAGTCTTTCAGGGCTCTCCGGGTGTCCTTCAGGGGTTTTATGGCCGAGAAATACATCGTCATATACGAAACCGGTCTTTTTCATGGGGGGCAGTGCCCCCTGCCTGATTGGGGGCACTGCCCCCCTGCTGATTGGGTCTGTGACCCCGTGCGGCAGCTTACAGTCTCAAATGCAAGCAGAATCCTCTGCTCCTTCTGCCGCCTCTCCTCAGGGCATTTTTTTAATTCAAATGCGTCAAGGTTTATCTCCGCCCTTGACGGTATGGCCCTGATATCCTCGGAGATAAGCCTGCCCGATGCCGTATCCAGAATCTTTGTGGTTTCAGCGTCGGTCACGACGGATAAGGGAATCAGGTGTTCGTCTACGACCCGGCTGAAGGCGAGGATATGACGCTCCCTTGAGTCTATTGACGATGTGACGCATTTAATCGCAACAAGCCTCCTGCCGCTGATTTTTATTATGAAATCAACGGATGAAGTTCCATCTTTGACTTCAAAGACCCTGCCTGTTTCGATATCTTCGTCAGCATAACCTTTCTGCTCTTTGAGATATGTAAGCACATGCCTTCTGACCGCCTCAGTATCATGCATTTCAGCCTCATCGTGAAGCCGGATGCGTTCCATTATCATTTTCCGCCGGGGGGGCACAGCCCCCTGCGGCTTATCGGTCACGGCCCGCTCCTTCTGTTAAACCTGTTCATGGCATTCTCTATTGCTTCATTGACAATAGTCCCGACCGCATCGGATGCGGTTTTTATGGCGGCTTTAATCAGGGGCAGTTCGGCACGTTTAAACCTGCTTAATACGTAATCTTCGGCAGGGATTGTCATGTCCCTGCCGATGCCGATTTTTATCCTTACGAAGTCCATTGTCCCTATGGACTCTATGACGGACTCTACACCGTTATGCCCGCCGGATGAGCCGTTTTTCTTGATTTTCAGTTTTCCGGTCTCCATATCCATGTCGTCGTGAATTACAATGAGCCTTTCCGGGGGGACGTTGAACTTCCTGAGGGCCTCCCCGACTGCGAGACCGCTTCTGTTCATGAAGGTCAGGGGCTTTATAAGAACGGCTTCGGCACCGTCAATAGCGCCGGTGCCGGAAAGGCAGTGCCTTTTTTCCTTAAGTTCTATCTTGTGACGGACGGCGACTGCGTCTACGACCATAAAGCCGATATTATGTCTCGTCCTTGAGTATCCGGTTCCGGGGTTTCCCAATCCGACAATAGCCCACAACTAAGCCTTCTCCCCTTCTTCCCCTTCCTCTTTCTTGCCTTTCTTGATGACCTCGGGCTCCTCCGCTGCCGCTGCCGCTGCCTCCGCCTCTACAGCCGGTGCCGCTTCCACGACAGGGGCGGTGACGATTGCGATGACCTCGCCCGGGTTGGTAAGGACTTTTATGCCCTCGCCGAACCGGAGGTCGCTTACGTGGATGGAGTGTCCGGTGGCAAGGCCGGAGATGTCAATCTCTATGCGGCCAGGCATCGTGTCGGGAAAACACTCAATCTCAACCTCCCTGAGGCTGTGCTGGAGTATCCCGCCGTCCCTTTTAACGCCTATAGGCTCGCCCGTGGGCACTATATGCACCAGTGTCTTTATTTTCTCGGTGAGCGAGACCTCGAAGAAGTCGGTGTGAATGACTTTGTCCTTGGTAGGGTCTGTCTGGCATTCCTTCATCATGGCGAGCTTGTCTGTGCCGTCGCTGAACTTCAGGTTTATGATGACCTGTTCGCCGCTGGTTGTTTTAAGAAGCTGCATAAACTCCTTTTGCCTGATTTGAATGGGCTGCGCCTTTCCTTCCCTGTATACGACGGCAGGTATCATGCCTGCCCTTCTCAGCGCGCGCGCGGCTCCCTTGCCTATGGCGTCTCTTTTTTCAGCATTAAGAACTATTTTTTCCATACTGCCTCCTCTATTTTATACAAAAAGCGAGCTTATGGAGGACTCCTCATGAATCCTCTTTATTGCCTCAGCAAGCAGCGGTGCAATGCTGAGGACTGTGAGTTTCCTGCATTTTTCCTTCTTGGCGTCAAGCGGTACCGTGTCGGCCACTATCAGTTCCTCTATGGCCGAGTCGTTGATTCTCTCTATGGCAGGGCCGGAAAGCACGGCATGGGTGCATGCTGCAAAGACCTTTCTTGCGCCCTTTTCTTTCAGGGCGTTAGCCGCCTGTGTAATAGTGCCGGCCGTGTCAATCATGTCGTCAAGGAGGAGGGCGTCGTGCCCCTTGACGTCCCCTATGACATTCATCATCTGCGAGACGTTTGCAGTCTCCCGTCTTTTATCTATAATTGCAAGGGATGCCTTAAGCTTCTTTGCAAACGCCCTTGCCCTTTCAACCCCGCCCGCATCAGGGGAAACGACGACGAGGTCTTTGAAGTCGCTTCTCTTTATGTAGTCCAGAAGCACCGGCGATGCATAGAGGTGGTCCACAGGGATGTTGAAGAACCCCTGTATCTGTGCCGCGTGCAGGTCTACGGTAAGAATCCTGTTGGTGCCGGCGGCGGTTATGATGTCCGCAATAAGCTTTGACGATATTGGCACGCGGGGCTGAACCTTCCTGTCCTGCCGTGCATATCCGTAGTAGGGGATTACGGCCGTTATCCTTCTGGCCGAGGCCCTCTTTAAGGCGTCTATCATCAGGAGAAGCTCCATGATGTTTTCGTTCACGGGCGTGCATGTCGGCTGAACCACAAAGACGTCGAAGCCCCTGACGTTTTCATTTATCTGGAGCAGTATTTCTCCGTCGCTAAACGTAGTGATGGTCGCATCGCACAATTGTATGCCCAGATGTCTGGCCACATCCTGCGAGAGCTTCCTGTGGGCGTTTCCGGACAGCAGCGTTAGAACGTCTGGCATCGTTTCTCCTTAATTTATAAAAAAACGTCTACTGGGGCGGGAGGATTCGAACCTCCAAATGGGAGATCCAAAATCTCCTGACTTGCCGTTTGTCGACGCCCCAACCTCAAGCATTTAAAAGTATTTAAGACAAAAAACTATACCATAAAACAGCATTAAATGGCAATAAATGTAAGGTTCAAACAATCTAAAACTTGCCGAAACAATGGCTTTTAGTGCAAAATATCAACTAATGTAAAAATAAGGATTTTTTGGCCGGAGGGGCTTAATTGTCAATAAAGGTTGGCGTTATAGGGGTCGGCTACTTGGGCAGGCATCATGCCAGGATATACGCGGATATTGAAGACGCAAGGCTTGAGGCGGTAATAGACTCCGATAAGGCTTGTGCGGAAGAGATAGCCGGCCGGTATGGGGGCAGGGCATATACGGATTATAAGGAGGCCATGGACGGGCTTCATGCCGTAAGCATAGCGACACCCACATCCTCCCACTACGAGATAGCCATTGAGTGTCTGAGGCAGGGCAAGGACCTGCTCATAGAGAAACCCATTTCCCTGACAGTCAGGGAGGCGGATGCCCTTATAAACGAGGCTGAAAAAAAAGGCTGTATCCTTCAGGTCGGGCATCTCGAAAGGTATAACCCTGCGGTGGTTGCCGTCTCCGGGCTTGTGCGCGAGCCGGTTTATCTTGAGGCGGAGCGCGTCTCGCCATTTCTCGGAAGGGCCGCGGATGTGGATGTCATAATAGACCTTATGATACACGACATAGACATCATATCCGGCCTTCTGAAGGGTTCCGCAGTCACAGGCATTAATGCCGCAGGCGTAAGCCTCGTTACCGACAAAACGGATTTTGCCAAGGCGTGGCTTGAGTTTAAGTGCGGGGCGACAGCCGTGATTACGGCAAGCCGTGTGGCAGAGGACACGAAAAGGGAGTTGAGGATATTCCAGAAGGACTCAATGATAGCGCTCGATTATAAGGACAAGAAGGCAAAACGGTACGTCAGGACTCCGGAAGGGATGAAGGAAGAGGCCGTAGAGGTCCAAGAGAAAGAGCCGCTTAAGGAGGAGCTGATTGATTTTATCGATTGCGTCAAGACAAGGCGAAGACCGGTTGTTTCGGGCGTTGAGGCAAGGGACGCCCTGAGCGTTGCGGTTGAGATATCGGAAAAAATAAAAAATAAAACAAAAGGCGGCTGAATGATACCGATGGTGGATTTAAAAAAACAGTTTAATGACATACGGGAAGAAGTCATGGATGCGCTTAAAGATATTCTGGAGGGGACTCAGTTCATACTCGGCCCTAAGGTAAGGGAACTCGAAGAGAAAATAGCAGGCTATCACGGCGTAAAAGAGGCCGTGGGCGTTGCATCGGGCACGGATGCCCTGCATCTTTCCCTTAAGGTGCTCGGCATAGGAGAGGGCGATGAGGTGATAACCACGCCTTTTACTTTTTTCGCAACCGTAGAGGCGATACTCTATGTGGGGGCCAAGCCGGTTTTTGCGGACATAGAGCCTGACACGTTTAATCTCAACGCCTCGGAGGTTGAAAAGAAGATTACAAAAAAAACAAAGGCCGTCATCCCCGTGCACATGTTCGGTCATCCGGCTGATATGGAAAAAATCAGGGAGGCGGCATCACGGCATAATTTAAAGGTTATTGAGGACTGCGCGCAGTCCTTCGGCGCATCCATTGCCGGCAGAAAGACCGGCAGCCTCGGCGATGCCGGGTGCTTCAGTTTCTATCCGACCAAGAACCTCGGCGCATACGGAGACGGAGGCATGATAATACTTAACGACAAGGGAGCTGCCGAGGAGGCAAGGAGTCTCAGAAACCACGGGTCAAAAGGCGGCTATATTCACGGCTCGGTCGGCTTCAACAGCAGGCTCGATGAGATTCAGGCAGGGATACTGCTTGTGAAATTCAAAAGGATAGACGACTATAATCTTAAGAGGAGGCAGAAGGCTGCGCTTTATACGAAACTGCTCTCAGGTAAGGGTTGCGAACCCCTCGGTAAGGTTACATGCCCTTCCGAAAGGCCCGGGGCTTATCATGTTTACCACCAGTATACTGTTACGAGCCCCAAAAGGGATGAACTTCAGGCGGTATTAAAAGAAAACGGCATATCCTCGACCGTATACTATCCCGTCCCGATGCATCTGCAGGAGGCCCTGAGGGGATTCGGTTATAAGGAAGGGGATTTCCCGGCTGCGGAAAGGGCGGCCAGGGAGGTGCTGTCGCTTCCGATTTATCCCGAGCTTGAGGACTTCGACATAGGGCGCATAGCAGGGATTCTCAACAGTGTCTAAATCAGTAATGATAATTACGGGTGAGAGTTCCGGAGAACTCTACGGAGCGCTCCTTGCCAGGGCTTTGAAGGATTCGTGGCCGGATGCGAGGGTTTTGGGCGTGGGAGGCGAGAAGATGAAGGAGGCCGGGGTAGAGGTCTTTGCCGGAATAGCAAGCGCGTTTGGGGCTTTTGAGATTATCACATCTTTAAAGAAGATTAAGGAGACATTCAATAAGACGATAGATACGATGAGGAGCGTGATGCCCTCGGTCGTCGTCCTCATAGACTATCCGGATTTCAATTTCAAGGTGGCGGCAGAGGCCAAGAGGCTCGGAATAAAAGTCCTTTATTACGTAAGCCCTCAGGTGTGGGCATGGCGCAAGGGGCGAGTGAAGACCATTGGCAGGCGTGTGGAGAAGGTTGCCGTGCTGCTGCCCTTTGAAGAGGCGATATACAGGGAAGAGGGGATACCCTGCGAGTTTGTCGGGCATCCGATACTTGAGGAGATAGAGTCGCTTTCCGCGGACACTGCCCGGAAGAATCTTGGAGCAAAAGAGGGCGCTCGGTACCTTGCCCTCCTGCCCGGAAGCAGGCCGCATGAGCTTAAAAACCTTCTGCCTGTGATGCTTGAGCTTGTAAAGGCTTTTAGGGCGGAGTTTCCCGGCTACGGGTTTCTTCTGCCTCTTGCTCCCAATATGGATGTTGCAAGGTTCCAAGGCATTCTCCGTGAGCTTCAGGAAGAAGGAGTGACGGTGATAAAAGGCAATGCCGTGTCCGCACTTAAGGTCTCTGAAATGGCGGTCATTGCATCCGGCACCGCGGCCCTTCAGGCGGCATTCCTTGAAACACCGATGGTAGTCATATATAAACTTACGCCGCTGTCGTATTTGCTGGGCAGGCTGATAATCAAGGTCAAGCACATAACGCTCGTAAACCTGATGCTGGGCAGGGCTGTCGTAACCGAGCTTCTTCAGTCAAAGGCGAATGCAGGGGAGGTCATGTCTGAACTCAGAAGGCTGATGTCGGATAAGGCGCACAGGGACGGGATACTCGGGGCATTCAAGTCCATAAAGGCTTTGTACGCAGGAAAAAAGCCCTCTTTACGGGTGGCCGGGATTATAGGTGAAATGGCGGGCTGGGGGGCATGAAAAGACTTTTTGAACTGGTGGCGCCGCACTGGAGGAGGATAGCCCTTGCAGGGGCATGCAGCCTCATAGTGTCGGGCGCAAACGGCTCCATAGCGTGGCTTGTAAAGCCGGCCGTGGATAAGATTTTCATCGCCGGCGACAGGGGCTTCCTTGCCATGCTTTCGGTGGCGGTGTTTGTCATATTTATCTTAAGAGGCGGCTTTACATACCTTCAGAACTATCTCATGAGGTCATCCGGCGTAAAGATAGCAAGGGACATAAGAAACAACCTCTACCGCCATTTCCTTTATCTCCCCATGAGCCATTATTCAAAGAGCTCAACAGGCGCGATGATGTCGAGGGCGCTGAACGATGCCGCCGTAATACAGGAGCTGCTTGCCTATACGGTCAGGGACTTTTTTGTACAGACAGGCACGATAGTCGTCCTCATTACGGTAGCCTTTTACGTGAGGTGGGACCTGACCCTCATAGCCCTTGTTGTCCTGCCCGGTGCGTTTTATTTTGCAAGCAGGCTCGGCAAGAGGCTCAAGAAGGTCTCCATGAGGGCGCAGCAGAAGATTTCGGGCATAACGGAGTCTCTTTCCGAGGGCTTATCAGGGGTGAAGGTGATTAAGGCATTCTCTATGGAGGAGCCGGAGGCGTTGAGGTTTAAAGAAAAAAATCAGGATTACTACAGGGAGCTTATGAGGAGCACGAGGATTTTCGAGGCGAGCGCCCTCATAATGGAATTTACAGGAGGCATCGGAATCGCCTTTGTCCTCTGGTACGGAAGCTCTCTGATTTTCGATAAGACGATAACCGCAGGCGGGTTTTTCTCCTTCATTACCGCAGTGCTGATGATATACACGCCTGCCAAGAGGCTCACTCAGGTAAACAACGCGCTTCAGCAGGCAAGCGCGGCCATGGACAGGATAGACGCCCTCTCAAAAGAACCGGTTGAGGCCGACGGAAATATACAACTGAAAGAGATAAACGAAATAACATTCAGGAACGTTTCTTTTAAATATGAGGGCAAGGAGGAAGACGCGCTTAACGGGATAAATTTAAACATTAAAAAGGGTGAGGTGGCGGCTCTTGTCGGCAGAAGCGGCTCCGGCAAGACGACGCTTGTAGACCTTGTGGCCGGGTTTTATGCTCCGACATCCGGCTCTATACTCATAAACGGCATTGACATAAACAGCGTTTCAAAGAAATCCCTGAGGTCACAGATAGGCATTGTAAGCCAGGATGTTATTCTCTTTAACGACACGCTGAAGGCCAATATCGCATACGGAAGGCCCGATGCCCCTGAGGGTGAGGCCCTGAGGGCCGCAAAGGCCGCATATGCCCACGATTTCATAGAGAGGCTGCCTGAGGGCTATAACACGGGTATAGGGCAAAGGGGAGTGAGGCTTTCCGGCGGAGAGCGCCAGAGGATATCTATTGCGAGGGCCGTGTTTAAAAACCCTCCCGTGCTCATTCTGGATGAGGCGACGTCAGCGCTCGATACGCAGTCTGAGATGATAGTGCAGAAGGCCCTTGATAATCTCATGACAGGCTCGGGCGCAGGTTTGGATGCAGCGAGGACGGTATTCGTCATAGCCCACAGGATTTCCACCATAAAAAGGGCGGACAGGATAGTCGTCCTCGATAAGGGAAGGATAGTCGAAGAGGGCAGCCATGACGAACTTATAAAATTAAACGGCCATTATAAGATGCTCTACACCCTCCAGTTCGGCGGGGAAGTAACTACCGGCACGGGCGGCGAAGCCTGAGACATGTTTTACCTTTATAGCCTCATTTACCTGATATCGTTGATTTTCATGCTGCCTTCGGAATTCATGAAAAGGCCGGGGGGGCTCAGGAAAAGATGGCTCAGGGAGAAGCTCGGCTATATAAAACCAACCGCCCTGAGTTCTGAAACAAAAACAGTATGGCTGCATGCCGTGTCTGTGGGCGAGGCCATAGCAGCCGTGCCTTTCATAAAAGACCTCAAGGACAGGTATCCGGGCATCGGGTTTATTGTCTCAACGATAACCGACACGGGCCAAAAGGTCGCATCAGAGAAGCTTTCAGGACTGGCACAAATAATATACCTTCCTTTTGACCTCGGATTTATCCTCAGGCGGGCGATAAAAAGTGTCAACCCGGCCCTTTTTATAACCATGGAGACTGAAATATGGCCCAACATATTCAGGGAGATGAAAAGGCACGGAGCCGCGGTCGCCATAGTAAACGGGAGAATCTCAGGCAGCTCCTTTTCGGGCTACAGGAGGATAAAGTTTTTTATGGAGGGGCTGCTTAAAAACGTTGACCTTTTCTGTATGCAGGACGAAATTTACGCCCGCCGCGCAATCGAAATCGGGGCGGATGAGAAACGGGTGAAGGTCACCGGAAACTTCAAATTTGACATCAGGACATCCGGCGAGAAACCCGTATGGGCGGATATTATAGCCGGGCCTGTCATAGTGGCAGGAAGCACCCACAGAGGCGAAGAGGACTTAATCATCGACGCCTACGCCGCACTTAAGAAGGATTTCCCTTCTCTTAATCTAATAATTGCCCCGCGCCATCCCGAAAGGTTTAAGGAGGTAGAGGAACTCCTTCGGGCAAAGGGGGTTTCATTCATAAAGAAGAGCCAACTTCGGGATGTGAGCCGGCTTTTGGGGACTGTCATGCTCTTGGATGTGATAGGCGAGCTTTTCGCAACCTACGGCGTCTCTGACATCGCAATCATAGGCGGAAGCTTCATAGAGCACGGGGGGCAGAACCCCCTTGAGCCTGCCTACTGGGCAAAACCCGTTCTGTGCGGGACTCACATGGAAAACTTCCCCTTTATTGAGGAGTTTTTAAAAGAGGGCGGGGCGCTCAGGGTAGGCAGAAAGGAGCTGTATCACAGGTTAAAAGAGCTTCTCAGCAGCCCTGAAAAGCGTTATTCTATAGGCAGGAATGCAAAAGAGTTTTGCGTTAAAAACACAGGGGCCGTGGACAAGGCGATAAAGGCCCTTCAGGGGTATTTATAGCATGGGAGTAATTGAACTCCTTTATTACTCCGGCTACAGGCTTAAAAAAGCCTTTGCCCTCCGCAGGCAAAAGACACTGCCTTCATGGGTCATAAGCATAGGCAACATAACCGCAGGCGGCACAGGCAAGACGCCTGCCGCAATAGCCGTGGCAGAAGAGGCTCTGAAAAGGGGGCTTAACCCCTGCATTCTTACAAGAGGATATAAGGGGAAGCTCAAGGGCCCGTGCTTTGTAAGCAGGGGCGAAGGGCCGCTCCTTAGCGCAGAAGACGCAGGAGACGAGCCTGTGCTTATGGCCGAAAAATTGAAAGGAGTGCCTATAGTCAAGGCAGGAGACAGATACGAGGGAGGCATCTTCGCCATAAAAGAGCTTAACCCGCAGACCCCTTTTGTTTTTATCCTCGATGACGGGTTTCAGCACTGGAGCCTCAAAAGGAACATGGATATACTCCTCATAGACAGCCGGAATCCTTTTGAGCAGAGGAAGCTCCTGCCTCTGGGCGTTCTGAGGGAGCCCCTGAGCGGGATGAAGAGGGCTGATATCATAGTTCTGACAAAAGTCCCTGAAGGCGGCTCCGAGTCTCCCGCGGTTAAGAGTTTGACGGCTGAAATCAGGAAATACAACAGGAGCGCCCTTGTTTTTTTGGCAGGCCACAGGCCCTCAGCGGTCAGGAAACCTTCGGGCGAGGAAGTCCCTATCGAGGAGCTTGCCGGTAAGGACATCTATGCATTCTGCGGCATAGGCGAGCCGGACTCCTTCAGGATTACGCTTGATTCCGCGGGTTTCAGGGTCAAAGGCTTCAGGGCCTTCAGTGACCATTACAGGTTCAAAGGGCGCGACATAGCGGACATAGAGGCTGAGGCCCGTAAATGCGGCGCAGAATGGATTATGACAACGGAAAAGGATATAATAAGGCTGAAAGGGATGAGGCTTCCGGAATCTCTCGTCTCAGTAGGCATCGAGTTTGCGGCTGGCGAGGGATTCTATGAGGAGATATTCAGGGTCAATGACCTATTTCAGGGGTCAATGACCCCTTTCGGAGGTTAAATGGTCAGGTATATAAACGTCAAAAGCAGGCACAGGAACGAATTCATTGACATCACGGAGGACGTGGCCAATGCCGCAAAAGAGGCCGGAGTAAAGAGCGGGATATGCTACATCTACGTGCCGCATACAACGGCAGCGATAACCATAAACGAAGGGGCCGACCCCTCTGTGCAGCGCGATATCCAACAGGCCCTTACGCGGCTCATCCCCCATGAGTACAACTATTCCCACCGTGAAGGGAACGCAGACGCCCATATCAAATCCACACTCGTCGGGGTTTCCCATTACGTGCTGGTAGATGAGGGGAAACTTGTTCTCGGCACATGGCAGTCCATATATTTTTGCGAGTTCGACGGCCCAAGGCACCGCAGGGTTGCCATGAAATTCATAGCCAGCGAAAAATGCATCGAACCCCGGAAGTGAAAAAGTACGATGTAATCATAGTCGGAGCGGGTCCCGCCGGAATATTCTCCGCCTTAAAGCTTGCAGAGGGGAAAAAGCGCCTCAAGGTGCTTATCATAGAAAAGGGCAGGGATATAGATAAGAGGCGCTGCCCCATGAAATTGACAAAGGTCTCTTGCACGGCCTGCCCGGAATGCGCACTCCTCAGCGGCTGGGGCGGGGCAGGGGCATTCAGCGACGGGAAACTCACTCTGTCGCCTGAAATAGGAGGCTTCCTCACACGGTATGTTGCCAAGAATGAACTCGGTTCCCTTATAAGCTATGTGGACGGCGTTTACGTCAGGTTCGGAGCGCCTGGGGATGTTTTCGGAGGCGACACCGAGGCGATAAGGGAGCTTGAGAGGCTCGCATCGAAAAACGACCTTGTTTTAGTCCCCTCCCGCATCAGGCACATAGGCACTGAAAGGTGCGCAAAGGTTCTTAAGGCCATAAAGAGGCATCTGAACAAGTCCGTGGACACCATCTTCGATTCGGACGTAGAAACCGTGCTCGTAAAGGACAAAAAGGCCTCAGGCGTACGGCTTAAGAACGGCTCTGAGATTTTTTCCGATTATGTGATACTTGCGCCTGGAAGGGAAGGGGCTAAATGGCTTGAGGGAGAGACCAAGCGGCTTGAACTCGGCGTGCTTCAGAACCCCGTTGACATAGGGGTGAGGGTTGAAGTGCCGGCCTCGGTGTTTGAGCACCTGACGGACATAACCTACGAGCCCAAACTCCTTTTTTATTCAAAGAAATTCGATGACAAGGTGAGGACCTTCTGCGTCAACCCCTACGGCGAGGTTGTCATGGAATACCTAAAGGGGATATGGACCGTAAACGGCCACAGCTATGCCGACAGGAGGACAAACTATACGAACTTCGCCCTGCTCGTAAGCACCACGTTTACAGAGCCTTTTGACGAGCCCATATCCTACGGCAGGTATGTAGCGCAGCTTGCCAATTTCCTCGGAAAGGGTGTTATCGTCCAGAGGCTTGGAGACCTCCTTGCGGGGAGGCGTTCAACTCACGAGAGGATAGCAAAAGGCATTGTGCAGCCGACCCTCAAAGACGCCACGCCCGGAGACCTGAGCTTTGTCATACCGTACCGGTATCTTTCGGACATCCTTGAGATGCTTGAGGCCCTCGACAGGATTGCCCCGGGCGTAAACTCGCGGCACACCCTTCTTTACGGGGTAGAGGTGAAGTTCTACTCCATGCAGCTTAAGCTCAACGGCACGCTTGAGACAGAGATAAAAAACCTCTTTGCAGTCGGAGACGGGGCCGGAGTAAGCAGGGGGCTCGTGCAGGCATCTGCTTCTGGGGTGATAGCGGCAAGGGAGATACTTAAACGGGTTACCGGCATGGTAAGCCCTTAAAATGTCCATTTCCTTTGGAGATTTCCTCTTAAAAAAGCGCGTCCATATATCGTCCGTCATCGTTGGCTTGCTTTTGTATTATGATTTTTTCGTGGTAACAGTTATGCCTTCTTCCATAACAAGCATGAGGGGGATGGCCGGGGCTGCTTTAGTCCTGTTAGGAGCGGGGATGAGGTCGTGGGCCGCGGGCGTAATAAAAAAGAGCAGTACGCTTGCGACCACGGGGCCTTACGCCCTGAGCAGACACCCGCTTTATCTCGGCTCGCTTTTCATCGCATTGGGCTTCTCGGCAACCATAAACGACAGGTTCAGCATATGGGCCGTCCTCCTTATAGCTCTTGTAATATACCTGCCTAAGATACGGCAGGAGGAAAGATTCCTTGCGGATAAAATGAAGGATGAATGGGCCGGTTACATAGAGCGCACATCCATCCTTTTCCCGAAAAGGTTTCCCGTGGATGTCAGAGCCGTCTGGTCTTTTACTCAATGGAAGAAAAACAGGGAGTATAAGGCGTTTCTTGCCTCATTGGCCGGACTTGCCTTCCTTGCGCTTTACAATTATTTAAAGGTTAGATTACAGCCTTAAGAAAATCTATAAGCCCTGCGAGCGTGGCATCGGGCCTTGATGCGAGGTTAAGCCTGTCGATAAGGTGAGAGACAGAGACGTGCATGTAGCCGAGGAGCGCATTTGGATAGACGCCTATGTAAAACACGAGGGCAAGCATGGGCAGAACCGTTATTATCTCCCTCGCGTCCATGTCGGCGTGTCCCATGACCTTTGGGTTTACCTCCATGAAAAACACCTTCTGGTAAAGCCAGAGCATGTAGCCAGCCCCTATGATTATGCCTGTGGAGGCAAGCACTCCCGCCCATTTTTTGGCGGTAAAGCCCCCCAGTATTATCAGAAACTCACCTACGAAGCCGTTCATGCCCGGAAGCCCTATGGAGGCCAGAGTAAAGACCATGAAAAACGCCGAATATACGGGAAGGGGCGTTGCAAGCCCTCCGTAATCGCTTATTTGCCTTGAATGTGTCCTTTCGTAAATTATCCCCACCATAAGGAAGAGGGCGCCGGTTATAATGCCGTGGTTTATCATCTGCAGTATCCCGCCCTCAAGCCCGTTTGTATTCAGGGCGAATATCCCAAGCGTGACAAAACCCATGTGGCTGACCGAACTGTAAGCGATAAGCCTTTTTAAATCGGTCTGGGCAAAGCATATGACCGCTCCGTAGATTATCGCTATGACGGAGAGTACGAGCATCGGAATCGCCATTGCCTTTGCGGCATCAGGGAAGAGGGGGATTGAGAACCTCAGAAAACCGTATGCGCCCATTTTGATGAGCACCCCTGCAAGTATCACGCTGCCTGCGGTGGGCGCTTCGGTGTGGGCATCCGGAAGCCATGTGTGGACAGGGAACATCGGCACCTTTACGGCAAAGGCCGCAAAGAACGCCCAGAAGAGCCAGAACTGCATGGCATAGGGGTAGTTTATTGATACGAGTTCAAGGATGTTGAATGTCCTTCCGGCGTAAAGGTAAAGGGCTATGATGCCGACGAGCATGAGCACGCTTCCCACGAGGGTGTAGAGGAAGAACTTTACCGCTGCATAAAGCCTGTTCGGGCCGCCCCAAACTCCGATGAGAAGGTACATGGGGATGAGCATCGCCTCCCAGAATATGTAAAACAGGAAAAAGTCCATGGAGCAGAACACGCCTATCATCGCCCCCTCGATAATAAGGATAGATATGTAGAACTCCTTTAGTTTTGTCTTTATTGCGTTCCACGACACCAAAACGCAGAGCGGACCAAGGAGGGCGGAGAGGATTACAAAAAGCACGCTTATGCCGTCCACCCCGAGGAAATAATTTATGTTCCATGCCGGAATCCACGCGTGGCTTTCCACGAACTGCATGGCATGGGTCGTCTTGTCGAAATTCGTAAGCAGGGGTACCGAGAGCATGAGGGTTACGATGCTGAACATCAGGGCTGCCCATTTTGCATAGCCCTCGTGCCTTCTCTCAAGCAGGAGTATGCAAAGGGCTCCGAATACTGGCAGGAATATGAGCGTGCTCAGGATGGGGTAGCTTAAATTGTTCATTATGGTCTGTTCCATGCCGTTTTCTCCCTTACCGCATCAAAACCAGAGTTATGATAAGAAACGCCCCGAAGGCCATTACCAACGCAGAATGATGCACAAACCCCGTCTGGATTTTTCTCAGAGTGTCGCTTAA
>JAUXOF010000076.1 GCA_030682405.1 Thermodesulfovibrionales bacterium | reverse complement strand
CTCAAGAGGCGTGCCGTCCCTGAGGTCTTCGTAGAGCTGCCTGAGATTAGGCAGTTCCTTCCGGGCCATGGCCTTCATTCCGGCCCTCGGGTGCTCGTTGAGTATGCCGGTAATCATGTACGGAAGGTGGTAGCCCCATTCAACCTCCTCTTTAAGCGGGATGA
Organism: Thermodesulfovibrionales bacterium; assembly: GCA_030682405.1. Classification (GTDB taxonomy): domain Bacteria; phylum Nitrospirota; class Thermodesulfovibrionia; order Thermodesulfovibrionales; family JdFR-86; genus JAUXOF01. The sequence continues at coordinate 20,563 of JAUXOF010000076.1, read as the reverse complement.
GGCTTTCCTGTATAACCTCAAGAACCGGCCTTATGTCGAACTTGGGGTTTTTAAGAAACGAAAGCAGAAGCTCGAGCGGGCAGTTCCCCGCACCTCTGCCCATGCCGTAGAGGGTTGCGTCAAGGCGGTTGACGCCGCAGATTATCGCCTCTATGGTGTTGGCGAATGCAAGCTGCTGGTTGTTATGCGCGTGGATGCCGAGTTCCTTGCCCGGAAGGGCCTCCTTATATTTCTTGGCCAGAAACTGTATCTGCTCCGAGTACAGGGAGCCGAAACTGTCCACAAGATAAATCGTCGGCACCGAGCTTTTGGCGAGGTCTCCGAGGGCCTCGTCAAGGTCTTTTTCCAGAACCTTTGAGACGGCCATTAGGTTTATGGTCGTCTCGTAACCCTTGTCCATGCAGTGATGCGCAAGGGCAATGCCCTTGTCCGCTTCCTTGGCATAGCAGGCGACCCGTATCATGTCAAACACGCTTTCGCCCGCCTTGGGGATGTCATGGTAGTCTATGCGTCCGATGTCGGCCATGGCGGAGAGTTTCATCTTCGTGTCCATCTCGCCTAAGACCCTCTTTATGTCCTCCTCGGAGCAGAACTTCCATGCGCCGTTTTCAGCCCTTGAAAAATACTTCTCAGAGGACTTATACCCTATCTCCATATAGTCAACGCCTGCATTTGAGAGGGCATGAAAGACCTTTTTTACGAAATCGTCCGTGAACTGCCAGTTGTTTATCAAGCCGCCGTCGCGGACAGTGCAGTCTAAAACCTTAATCTCAGGCCGATACATTATTTATTCCTCCAATATAAGAGCGATTTTTTTAGTATAACTTTTTTACAGGCCCTATGGGAAGCTGGCAGACAAAGGACAATTATGGTCTGCCGGGTTGATTATTTCTGCCTGCCGTTATATGCCGTTATATATTAACAGGGGTATATTATAGTTCACATAGAAATCCCGCTAAGCAGGCTTAAAACAAGGCTTTTTCAGGGCTTTGATGTGAACATAAAACTAAGGCGGGCGGTATTTCATAAAAAAACACTGGAGGGACAATGGAGCGGATTGATTCCATAACATGCATTGTTCAAAGGAGTGAATCGGACAAGGCGGTCAAGGCCGCCCTGAATGCAGGCACTCAGGAATGGATGGTGGAAAATAGATTTTTAGAGGTTGCCAATTATGTTAAAATATTTATTCAAATGGACAAGCTATATAAGGGTATCCATAAATTCAGGGAGTCCTATTTTAGGCAGGAAAGGGATTTTTTCAGCCAGCTTTCGAGGAATCAGTCCCCGGATGTCCTGTTCATTACCTGCTCCGACTCGCGGGTGGACCCGAATCTGATTACCCAATCGAAACCGGGAAACATATTCATCGTTAGAAACGTAGGGAATATCGTGCCCCCTTATGACTCCATTAAGGACAAAAGCAGTGTTGGTGCGGCATTGGAGTTTGCGTTACTTGAGCTTAAGGTTGCCGATATAATAGTCTGCGGGCACTCCAATTGCGGAGCAATGGGCGCATTGATGAGGGAAGAAGGTTATTTCCTCAATATGCCAAACCTGAAGGACTGGCTCAGGCTATCCTCCCCTGCGATGGATATAGTAAAAGATTGTCATCCCGCTTGTTCGGGCGAGGATGTGCAAAAAATTATCGAGCATGAAAACATCCTGATTCAGCTTGAAAACATCCAGACATACCCCTTTATTTTCGATGCCTTGAAGGAAGGCTCCGTAGCCCTTCACGGCTGGTATTACGAGATAGGGACCGGTGAGGTGTGGTCATACAACACTATTACGGAGCAATTTGATATAATTACTCGCCCTGAGGAAAAACATGGATAAGTCATCTGAAAGCGATGCCAATATCGCAGTAGCCGAAAAAAACAGGAACGCCCCGGGCGACTTCAAGGGCCTTATACTCGGAAAGGGCATCGGCAGAAAGGCAACGGTCTAACTTCTTCCTACCATCTTCTGACCACATTAACAATTTAGTGGCGATATATCATTTTGGCGGGACAGGTAAAAATTACAGACGCATTTACAGAGGAACCCTACAGACAAACAGACAAGCGGCGGGTTGTCAAGCCGACCTGCGGGATTGTGCTGCGCGCACACTTATTGAGGCCTTTCCGTTATAATTAAACAGGCACAGCCGGGCTTAACGCTTGCGATAATTAATAGGAGGCTTCTTGATGATAAAAGTTGAGCTTGCACGGAGGGTCAAAGACCTTCCTCCTTATCTTTTCGCCGGCATAGACCGGATGAAGCAGGAGGCAATCGCACGGGGCGTTGACCTCATAGACATGAGCATAGGCGACCCGGACATCCCCACGCCCGCCCACATAGTGGAGGCGATGAAAAAGGCGGTAGAAAACCCGGCGCACCACAGGTATCCTTCGTATGAGGGCATGCCGTCTTTCAGGCAGGCGGTTGCCGGATGGTACGGGAGCAGATTCAATGTCCGATTGGACCCCGCGACCGAGGTCGTCTCGCTTATAGGCTCAAAGGAGGGAATAGGGCATATCCCTCTTGCGTTCGTAAACCCCGGCGACGTAGTCCTCGTGCCTTCGCCCGGATATCCGGTCTATCCAGTGGGGACGCTCTTTGCAGGAGGCAGGCCCCATATCATGCCCCTTATCGAGGAAAACGGCTTCCTTCCCGATTTCAAATCCATCCCCGAAGACATCCTCAACGCCGCAAAGCTCATGTTCATAAACTATCCCAACAACCCTACGTCCGTTACGGCGGGAAGCGGGTTTTACGAAGAGGCAATCGGCCTTGCAAATAAGTATGGCATAATCATAGCCCACGACGCCGCCTATTCCGAGATATACTACGACCGCAAAAAGCCGATGAGCTTTCTTGAGGTCAACGGCGCAAAGGATGTGGGCATAGAGTTCCACTCGCTTTCTAAGACGTACAACATGACCGGCTGGAGAATCGGTTTTGCAGTCGGAAACAAGGATGTGATAGCAGGGCTTGGAAAGATAAAATCTAACCTCGATTCCGGGGTTTTTCAGGCGGTGCAGGAGGCCTCGATTATCGCCCTTAAGACCGGAGACGAAATACTCTCAGGCATAAGGGATGTCTATCAGGAAAGAAGGAACATCCTCTGGAGCGGACTGAGGGGGCTTGGGCTTCATGCGATAAAGCCGGAGGCGACATTTTATCTATGGGTGAAGGCGCCCCAAGGGTACGGCTCATCGGATTTTACAGCGCATCTGCTTGATGGGGCAGGGGTGCTTTCGACCCCGGGAAGCGGTTTTGGAGAACCGGGCGAGGGGTACATAAGGTTCGCCCTTACCGTGCCTGTCGAGAGGATTAAAGAGGCCCTTGAGAGGATAAAGAAAGTCCTTTAATGCCGGTTGTCTATATTGGCATCGGCTCTAATATGGGCGGCAGGAAGGCAAACTGCCGGAAGGCGGTAAAACTCCTCATAAGAGAAGGCATGCGGGCGCTGAAACAGTCGTCAATGCACGAGACAAAGCCCGATGGCGTGAAGGAGCAGCCTCTTTTTATGAACATGGCAGTGGCAGCGGAGACCGATATCCCCCCGCACAGGCTTCTTAAGGTATTGAAGTCCATAGAAAAGGAGCTTGGAAGGAAAGAGACGATAAGGCGGGGGCCGCGCGTCATAGACCTCGACATACTCCTTTACGGGGATTTAATTCTCGACGAGCCTGATTTGAAAATCCCCCACCCCTCGATGCACAAAAGAGGCTTTGTGCTTAAACCCCTTTCCGAGATTGCGCCCGATGCGGTGCATCCCGTCTTGGGGAAGACGGTTAAGGAACTCTTTGAGAAGTTAGATTATGTTAAAATGGGGTAGATGGCGTACAGTGTTTTTATAAGCCACAGCACAAAAGACAGAGGGTTGGTTATAGCTCTGGCTCATCTGCTTGAAAAATTTGGCGCGAGGGTCTTTGTCGCGGAATGGTATCTATCCCCCGGCACACCCCTCGACAAGAAAATCTCAGAGCAGATTAACAAATCGGACTGCATGGTCGTTTTGTTGACGAGAAGCGGAATAAGGTCGAATTGGGTGCAACAGGAGGTCGGCTATGCCGTCGGAGCCGGAAAAACAATTATTCCTCTCGTGGAAAAGGGAACGGGGACAAAGGACTTGGGAGCTTTACAAGGAAGGGAGTATATAGAATATGATATATCCGAGCCGATGTCGGCTTTGTCTAAGGTGTCGGATTATATAAAGCACTTGAAACTAAAGAAGGAACAAAAAGAAAATACCCTGCTTGTCTTGGGGGGGATCACCGCTTTGCTGCTTCTTCTGTCGGGGGAAAAGAGATGAGTTTAAGCTATGCCGTATCTAAAGACGAGATTAGTTTAAAAATATGCCCCGTAAAAGGGAAACCGAATAAAAAAATCGGGCCGTTTAAGTTATGGTGGGATAAAGAAGGAAAAATTTGCGGTCTCTCCATAGAAAACTTTATAAAGGAGCAGGAAGAATTTGAAAAGGATCTTTCCGCTTCACGCCGAAGAGGCGTTGAAGGGAAAAGCCTTCTGGTTTTTGAAGGAATTATTCCCGCCGGCGATTTGAAACTAATGGCAATGGCGGTGGAAGAGGGCTGTGAGAAGGTAGACGTCGGTGAATGGTAGATTTCTTCTGGATACAAATATCATTATCGCCTTGTTTGCAGGCGATAGAGAAATTCATGAGCGTCTCACTGATGCCTCGGAGGTTTTTATACCGTGCGTTGCTATCGGAGAGCTATATTTTGGCGCATACAGATCTTCAAGAACGAAGGAAAATCATGCACGCATAGATGATTTTGCCCTTAATAATACCGTGCTTATATGCGATTCTGATACGGCAAAAAAATATGGGGGCATCAAAAACCGGCTGAAAAAAAAGGGTCAGCCTATACCGGAAAATGATATATGGGTTGCCGCTATTGCCACCCAAAACGCTCTTACCTTAGTTACCAGAGATGCTCATTTTAATGCCGTTGAAGATTTGAAAGTTGAAATGTGGTAGCTGGATTGTCTCTCAGGCCTTTTTCACGAAATCCCCGAAGCCTTTCAGAATCTTAAGCCCCAGAGACTGGCTTTTTTCAGGGTGAAACTGTGTGGCGAATATGTTGTCCTTCCAGACCATAGATGTAAACTCCAATCCGTAGTCCGTTGTTGCTGCGACAATCCCCTTGTCTTCTGGCTCGACATAAAAGGAGTGGACGAAATAGACATATCCCCTGTCAGGCACTCCATCGAGTATGGGAGGCCGGTTTTTTATGTTAATGCTGTTCCATCCCATGTGCGGGACTTTCAGCTCATTGTGAGGAAACCTGAGAACCTTGCCCTTAAAAATATCAAGTCCTTTACAGGTGCCGAACTCCTCTGACTCGGAAAAAAGCACCTGAAGGCCGAGGCATATCCCCAGAAAAGGTTTTCCCTTTCTTATCGCCTTCAGCACGGCGTCCGTGAGGTTTAAGTCCGAGAGGTTCCTCATGCAGTCCTTGAACGCACCCACTCCGGGAAGCACCACCCCGTCGGCGTCGTCTATTGCCTTCGGGTCCGTGACTACCCGCGCGTCAGCGCCCACTTTTTGGAAGCCCTTCTCAACGCTCCTAAGGTTTCCCATCCCGTAATCAATTATTGCAATCATAAGTATTATTATAATACCCGGCGGAGGGAAAAATCATGTTTTTTGTAAAATCGGGGGAAACTCCTCCTGAAGAATTGACTGGATTTTCTTTTGCTTTGAGATATATCATATATTTGTATTCAACTAAATCTTTAAGAAAGGAGGTATAGCTATGTTCAGGTTCAAAGGCGGACAAACTGTTGGAAAGGGAACTTACTGGAATCTCTCAAACGGCGAAGGCATTGACATGGACGGCAAAAGGCCCCTCCCCGGAGGCGGAAGCGTAAAGTATCTCAGGCTCCCAAGCGGCGGCATGTTCGTACTCGGCCCGTTCTTAGGGCTTCTCTTTGTGTGCCTGCTCCCCCTCATGTCGCTCGTCATCGCTCTGACGCTTCTCAGCCGTGTGGCCCTTGCGTCCGATGCGCTAAGCTCCGAAGAGGCCGGCAAGTGTCTTAGCTGCCACTCAAGCGAAGGCATGGTTAAGACATTCAAGAACAACGAGAATGTCTCCATCCATATCGCCAAGAAGCACTTCAAGGACACAGTGCACGGATTTCTCTCATGCACCGACTGCCACGCCGACGTCTCGCTGGACTCCCACCCGTCTGCACAGTACAAAAGCATACGGGATTTCGCCGCTTCAATCTCGCGCTCATGCAGGAACTGCCATACGGATGACCAGATTCTGGCAAAGCCCATGCACAATCAGGCCGTAAGCCGGGCAAACGCCCCGCCGTGTTCGGATTGCCATGGTTCCCACTCCATCAGGAAATCCTCGGAATTGAAGCAAAATGCAAGCAACTCTCAGTACTGCCTTAGCTGTCATCAGAAGCAATTCAGCGTCACAATAAACGGAGAAAAGGTTTCCCTGTCGGTAAACGAGGAGGTGCTCAGGCAATCCGTGCACTCAAACCACGACTGCACCGACTGTCACTCGGCATTCTCAAAGGAGGCCCACCCTGTTGAAAAATTCGGCAGCAGGAGGGAACTCTCAATAAGCATCTCCGGCGCATGCAAGGGATGCCACCAGGACAAGCACAAGCAGCTTGAGGGAAGCATCCACTTCAGTATGCTCAAGGAGGGCAATCTCAAGGCGCCCGTATGCACGGACTGCCACGGTTTCCACAACGTGGGCAGGAAGGCCATACTCGAAACCGTAGCCGGAGTGCCGTGCAAAAAATGTCATGAAAACATCTTTGAGGACTACAAGGAGAGCGTGCACGGCGTGGCCAAAATGAGCGGCAAGAACGCCGCACCCGTGTGCTCATCCTGCCATTTCGCCCATGAGGTCAAACCGGCCCTCATCTCCCGGTCTCCGGGGGAGACATGTCTGGGGTGCCACAAAAAGGCAGTGGACATCCACAGCGAGTGGCTCCCCAATGCGGCGATACACCTTGAGGCCGTCGCCTGCACCGCCTGCCACGTCCCGAACGCCGGGATGAGGGTCTACCTGAACGCGACCGACTCCGCCTCTGGCCTGACCGCATCCGCATCCAAGGTCAAGGAACTCCTCGGCGCAGGCCATACTGCCCTGACCGGGAGAGACGGCATCGGGGACAGGCAGATGTGGGACATCTATCAGGCGCTCACCGGCAAAGGCGCGGGGATGAGCATCCAAACCACTCTCGGGCTTAGGGACTCAGGGGAATCACATCACCTTGCCTCAAAGGGCAAGGCGGTAAGGCAGTGCGACAACTGCCACAACGCAAACTCCGAGTTCTTCAAATCAGTGGCAATGACGGTAGTTGACAACAACGGAAGGGAAGAGTTTTATGCCGTCAAGCCTCAGGTGCTGAGCTCCATATTTGCGCTGCTGCCCCTGAACCAGTTCTACGTTATGGGAGGCACAAGGGTGAAACTTTTGGACTTCCTCGGCGTATTCATGGTTATAGCCGGGGCGTCTTTCCCTGCGGCCCACATAATGATCAGGATACTGACCCGTCGGCTCAGGTCCTCAAGTAAACATACAGGGAGGCACTGATGAAAAAAATATACCTGCACCCCCTGCCCATAAGAATCTGGCACTGGGTCAATGCACTGAGCTTCCTGATGCTGATATTCACGGGGCTTCAGATAAGGTACCGGGATATGATGCGCGTAATGTCCTTTGAGACATCCGTTGACGTCCACAACATCTTCGGGTTCGTGCTCATCTTCAACTTCTTCATCTGGCTCCTCTATTACGTCATATCGGGCAAACTGAAGATATACATTCCGGCGCTCAGCCCGAGGAAGTTCATAGAGGGCTGCATCCGTCAGGCGATATACTACGGATACGGGATATTCAGGGGAGAGCCCAACCCGCACCACAGCACCCCTGACAACAAGTTTAACCCCATGCAGCAGATGGCCTACCTGAACATAATGGCCATGTTCCTGCCGCTGCAGCTTCTGACGGGCCTGATGATGTGGGACATAAAAGGGTTCTCAAGCTGGATTACCCTTGCCGGCGGCATTAAGATTGTGGACACCGTGCATGTGCTCATTTTCCTGTTCTTCAGCTCGTTCCTTTTCGTCCACATCTACCTGGCAACTCTCGGGCACACGGCCACCGCACACATAAAAGCGATGTTTACGGGCTTTGAAGAGGAGGACGAACACTCCCACTGAGTTTTATAGGTCTTACCTCTCGGCATGAAGGAGATGCCCTTCTCCTTCATGCCTCTTTTTTCGAGGCTATTTCTTCTTAGCGGTCTTTTTCTTAGCCGTTCCTTTAGCGGGTTTTTTGGCAGCCGGCTTTTTAACCCTATCGGGTTTCTTAGCTGCCTTGGCAGGTTTTTTGGTTTTGGCCTTTGCAGGCTTTTTAGTCTTGGCCGCGTTCAAGGCCGTTATCTCATGCACCTCCATGCCGCAGCAGTAGACGGGCTCAAGGCGATGCTCGCCCGTGCTCGTGATGACCACCCTTGTGCCGCAGAGCCTGCATTCGTAATCCACAGTCGTCATTTTCGTCATAAGCGTCCTCCTTTATGATATCTATAAAATTTCTATCATGTTTTCAGGGTGTTGTCAAATTTATTCATCACCGGCCTGTTTATGTTAAAATTAATCCCGTATGCAGAAAACGACAATACAGGACTTTCTTAAGAAAAAGTCCGAGGGCAGGAAGATAACAATGCTCACGGCATACGACTTCCCCTTTGCCCAGATGGTGGACGAGGCCGGGCTGGACGCTATTTTGGTGGGCGACTCCCTCGGCATGGTCGTTCAGGGGCTTGAGAACACGCTTCCGGTCACAATGGATGAGATGATATACCACACGAAGATGGTCTGCCGTGCGGCAAAAAACGCAATGGTGATAGGAGACATGCCCTTCATGTCATACCAAACCGGAACCGGGGATGCCGTAAGAAACGCAGGCAGGTTTCTCAAAGAGGCCGGGGCCTCGGCCATAAAGCTTGAGGGCGGCTTTGAGGTCATCGAGCACATAAGGGCGATGACGCGCTCCGACATACCGGTGATGGCGCATATCGGGCTTACCCCCCAGTCCATCCACAGGATGGGAGGCTACAAGGTGCAGGGAAAGACAGGGGAGGCCCAAAAGAGGCTCTTGGATGAGGCCCGCGCGGTGGAGGACGCAGGGGCGTTCTCACTAATCCTTGAGGCTATACCTATGGAGCTTGCACGGAAGATATCAGGGGAGCTTTCCATACCCACAATAGGTATAGGGGCAGGGCCTTACTGCGACGGTCAGGTGCTTGTGATTCACGACATTTTGGGGCTTTTCGAGAGGTTCGTGCCGAAGTTCATCAAGCGCTACGCAAACCTCAAGGAAGAGGCCGTGAAGGCGATAAGGCAATACAAAGAGGAAGTGGAAAAGGGCGACTTCCCGTCGGAAGACCAGAGCTTTAAATGACCATGGTTCCGTTCTTCATACACGCAAAGACCATCTCGGACGCATGGTTTCAGCTAATCTATAACCTCTTTGACCATGCCTACGAGCAGAAGATACAGCACGGCTCCTTCGAGGGCGAGCAGTACCGGCTCCAGTACCCGGGCATGGCGGTGTATATAGAGCTTCCGCATTTGGACATTGTGCCTGTGATGCCTCCGGGCTCAAACATCCCCCCTCCGACCTCGATGGAGTACATAGAGAATTACTTTGCAAACTATCTCATGAACCCGGAACTTGAGGAGAACGAGACATACCGCTACTCAAGCAGGATACACCATCCGATGCCCAAGGGCGGGACGCAGTTTGACAGGGTCGTAAGGATGCTCAAGGAGACCCCGCTTACGAATCAGGCGGTCATAGAGATAGCGACCCCTGAGGACTTAGACACCTGCTTTGGGAATGACGGGAAGTTGGACCCTCCGTGCCTGAGGCTTATAGACTTTAAGGCCGTCCCTACAAAAGAGGGCCTCACCCTCACGGTGAGCGTCTATTTCCGCTCTTGGGACTTGTGGGCCGGTTTTCCCACGAACCTTGGCGGGATAGAGCTTCTAAAGCAGTATATTGCGCAGGAGGCAGGGCTTGAAAACGGGTCTATGTATGCCTACAGCGCGGGCGCTCATATCTACGGCTATCAGGAGGAGCTTGCGAGGCTCAGGACGCTGAGGACCGGGAAGTAAGGAATAGGGAAGTAAGGAATAGGGGGAGGTTGTTGTGAGATTTACGAATATGTTCATACCGACATTGAGGGAGACCCCTTCCGATGCCGAGGCAGTAAGCCACAAGTTAATGTTAAGGGCAGGCTATGTAAGGCAGCTCGCAGCAGGGCTTTACATGTATCTTCCGCTCGGCTGGAGGGTCATGGCAAAGATAAACGCAATCCTAAAAGAGGAGATGGACGCCATAGGAGCGCAGGAAATTTCCCTGCCCGTGCTCCATCCGGCCGAGTTGTGGCAGCAGACCGGCAGGTGGGATGAGATAAAAGAGGAGATGTTCAGGCTCAAGGACAGGGGCGGGAGGGACATGTGCCTCGGAATGACCCACGAGGAGGTAATGACGTATCTTGCCTCCCGCGAGATACGCTCATACAGGCAGCTTCCGCAGTCGTGGTATCAGATACAGACCAAGCTGAGGGACGAGGCAAGGCCCAAAAGCGGCATACTGAGGACGCGCGAGTTTATAATGAAAGACAGTTACAGTTTTGATGCGGACGAGGCGGGACTTGATAAAAGCTACGAGCTTCATGCAAAGGCATACCACAGGATATTCCAGAGGTGCGGGCTTGAGTTCTATCAGGTCCAATCCGACCCCGGCATGATGGGAGGGAAAGGGGCGCACGAGTTCATGGCCCCAAGCCCTGCCGGAGAGGACGAAGCGGTTTTATGCGTATCCTGCGGATATGCGGCCAATGTGGAGCTTGCAGGGTCTATATCTCCGGGCGAGCGCTTCAAGGCCGAACCGCACGACATCCATGCCGCAAAGACAGGGGACGGATGCCCGAAATGCGGTGCGGCCCTGAAAATAGAGCGCTGCATAGAGATAGGCAACATATTCAAGCTCGGCACGAAGTACTCCCTTCCGATGAAGGCGTTTTATCTAACCGAGGACGGCTCGGAAAGGCCGCTTATAATGGGAAGCTACGGCATAGGGCCGGCGCGCATTGCAGCGGCTGCAATAGAGCAGAGCCACGACGGAGACGGGATGATATGGCCCGCTTCCATCGCCCCTTTTGATGCGGAAATCATTCCCCTTAACATAAAGGACGAAAACACGGCGAAGACGGCTGAGGCCCTTTATAATGCCCTGAATGAGGCCGGCATTGAGACCCTGATGGATGACAGGGACGAGAGGGCGGGAGTGAAATTCAAGGACGCCGACCTCATAGGCATCCCCAAGCAGGTTATAATCGGCGAGCGGAACCTCAAAGAGGGGCTTGTCGAGGTTAAAGACAGGAGGACGAAAGAGGCCCTTAAGGTCAAGCCGGATGAAGTCCTGAAGGCCTTTAAGAGTTGAGGGAAGCCGATTGCATAGTTTGGGGCGAGTATCTCCTTCCGATGGATGACGGCGTAAGGGTCCTCAGGGACGGAGCCGTGGCGGTTGTCGGCGGAAGGATAGCCGCTGTCGGGACCTTCGGAGAGGTCTCAAGAAACTATAAGGCCAAAAAGACAATCGGCGGAGCCGGCAAGGCCGTTATGCCCGGCCTGATAAACACGCACACCCATGCGGCAATGGTCTTCATGAGGGGCATGGCCGACGACCTTCCGCTTAAGGACTGGCTTGAGGGCCATATCTGGCCCGCAGAGAACCGGTGGCTGAGTCCGAGGTTCATAAAAGACGCAGTCTCCCTTGCCTGCCTTGAGATGCTCAAGGCAGGCATTACAACCTACAGCGATATGTATTTTTACGAGGACGTCTCTGCCAAGACGGCAAGGCAGTTTGGCATCAGGGCCGTCTTGGGCGCGGGGATTGTTGATTTCCCCACAAAGACCGGAAGCGGAAGGGACGACTATCTGAAGAAGGCCGAGGAGTTTATAAAGGACTGTACAGGCGATGAACTGATAGTTCCTGCCGTTGCCCCTCATTCGGCATATGCATGCAGCCCCGAGACGCTCAGGATGTCTTCGGAGCTTGCCGGGAAGTACAATGTCCTTTTTCACACCCACCTTGCCGAGACGAAGTGGGAGAGGGACGAGGTTAAGGGGAAATACGGACATACGCCGGTTGAGATTCTTGAGGCCGCAGGCGCTTTGGAGGGCAGGCTTGTGGCCGCCCACTGCGTATGGCTTACGAACCGGGAGATTGAGTTGTTTGCAAAAAAAGGGGTATCGGTTTCCCACTGCGTTGAAAGCAACCTCAAGCTTGCCTCAGGCATCGCACCGGTGCCGGAGATGCTTAAGGCCGGAGTCAGGGTGACGCTTGGGACGGACGGGGCGGCAAGCAATAATGATTTAAATATCCTCTCGGAGATGTCAACCGCGGCAAAGCTCCATAAGGCGGTCTCAGGAGACCCCACGGCGCTCGATGCAAAAACAGTGCTCCTTATGGCAACGCGCCGGGCAGCGGAGGCGCTGGGGTTGGGGGATGTGACCGGAAGCCTTACCGAAGGCAAATCAGCCGACCTTATAGTGATTGACCTCATGAAGCCCCACCTTTGCCCTGTTTACAACGTGGAGTCCCACATCGTGTATTCCGCAAGGCCGTCGGATGTCGAGACCGTGATGGTTAGAGGCAGGGAGGTTGTGAAGGATGGAGAACTCCTCACCGCGGATGAGGATGAGATACTCGATAAGGCGGTAAAATGGGGAGAAAGGCTCAGGAAGGGCTAAATATTCCTTCTTCCCTCAAACGATTTTTTTAAGGTGACCTCGTCCGCAAACTCTATGTCGCTTCCCATAGGGAGCCCGTATGCTATCCTTGAGACCGTTATGCCGAGGGGTGCGAGCGCCTCTTTCAGGTACTGGGCGGTCATCTCGCCTTTTGTGTTGGGGTTGGTGGCTATGATTACCTCCTCGGCGCTGTCCGTCCTTATGCGGCTTAAAAGCTCCTCTATCTTGAGCTTCTCTGGCGTGATGCGGTCTATCGGGGAGAGAGCGCCCAGAAGCACATGGTATATCCCTTTGAAGCCTGTCCTCTCAATGACGAGTATGTTGCTCGGCTCCTCGACCACGCATATCTTTTTCCTGTCCCTCTCCATATCGCTGCAAATGGAGCAGGTGTCGGACTCTGTTATGTTGAAGCATACGCTGCAGAAGCGCGCCTTGTCCTTTACGTCGTTAATCGCCTCTGCAATGGATTTTGCCTCCCCGTCGGGCATTGCAAGGATGTAGAAGGCAAGCCTCTGGGCCGTTTTCCTGCCTATGCCCGGAAGGGAAGTGAGCCTCTGTATCAGGTTTTCTATGATTCCCAGAGCCATTCCCTATTTCCCGAAAATCCCTCCGGGGCCGCCCAATCCGGGAATCTGAAGCCCTCCGGTCAGCCGGGACATATCCTCGTTTACCATCTCCTGCGCCCTTCTCAGGGCCTCGTTCGCCGCAGCCATTATGAGGTCCTCGAGCATCTCGACGTCGTCGGGGTTTACCGCCTCCTTTTCTATCTTTATCGAGGCTATCTCCCCGCCGCCTGTCGCAACCACCGTGACCATGCCTCCTCCGGAGGCGGCCTCAACCGTCTTTTTTTTCGCCTCCTCCTGCATCTTCTGCATCTCGGCCTGAAGCTTCTGGGCCTCGCGCATTATGTCTCCGAGCATCTTTTTCGACATGTCTCATCCTCCGTCTTTATCGCTGAAATTGACATCCACTATAGTCCCTTCGAAAAGTTCAAGCGCCTTTTTTACCGCAGGCTCGGACATCAGCTTTTCCTTGAGGTCTTTTTTCCTTGGGGCCGCTTTTTTCGCCGTGACGCCTGTTTGAATTTTCACCGGCGAGCCGATTATGCCCGATGCCGCCTCTTCTATGAATACAGAGTTATCCTTGATAATCCCGGCGCATATTTCAGCGCCTGAGCCATGGAACGTCAGCGTGAGGGCATTGCCGTCCAAACAGGGCATTGCCTTTGATAGCATTGTCTTAATCTTTGGGTCTTCGATTTTCTCCGTTATAAGCTCTAAGAGGGCATTTCCGTCCGTGTCAGGGCCGGCCGGCTCGTTTTTGGGAACATCGGCTTTGACCTGTTCTTGGGCGGTTGATGCAGCCCCCGGAGCAGGCGGGGCGGTTTCCGGCCCGGCGGTCGTTGTCCCATGCGCCGGAGCGGTTCCCTGCGCAATCGCCTCTATCTGCCTGATGGCCTCGTTTATCGGTTTAAGCGTGCTGAGGTAGCTGGCCTTTATCAGGGACATCTCAAGGGAGACCCTCGGTTGGGAGGCGAACCTTACGTCGGACTCGGTCTTCATTATTTCTGAGAGCATGAGGGTCAATATTTCCGGCGAGACGCCGGGGAACTTCTCCCTGAGGGATTTCAGTTCGTCGGCGCTTATGTCCAGCACTTCCGCAGGCGAGCTTACAAGCCCTGCTACAAGCAGGTCTCTTAAGAACTTTGTGAGGTCCTTTGCAAATGTCCTGAGGTCCGTGCCCCTGTCGGCAAGCTCTCCCACCATATCGAGTATCCTTTTTCTGTCTCCTGAGAGCAGGGCCTCGGACATGCCCGCGAGGGCGTAGAAATCGGTTATTCCAAGAAGTTCCTTTATGTCGGCCTCGGTGACCTCGGAAAGCGAGGAGGCGACCTGGTCAAGCATGGTAAGTGAGTCCCTAATGCTTCCGTCTGCGGCGCGTGCCAGCATATCGAGGGCGTGTTCGGAGACCTTTATGGCTTCGGAATCCGCTATGAGCCGGAGACTCTCCTTAATCACCCGGCTGGATATCCTCCTAAAGGGCAGGTGCTGGCACCGCGAAAGCACGGTGGAGGGTATCTTTTTCGGTGCGGTTGTGGCAAGCACGAATATCACATGCGGCGGCGGCTCCTCAAGGGTCTTAAGCAGGGCGTTGAATGCCGAATCCGAGAGCATGTGAACCTCATCTATGATATACACCTTATATCTGCCCTGAGACGGGGCGTACTTGACCATCTCCCTCAGTTCCCTTATGTCGCTGACGCTGTTGTTTGATGCCCCGTCTATCTCGATAACGTCTATAGAGGAGCCCGAGGCCAGTGCCGTACATGAGGGGCATGTCCCGCATGGCGACGGGGTGGGGCCTTTTTCGCAGTTTACCGCTTTGGCCAGTATCCTTGCCATTGAGGTCTTGCCGACCCCGCGGGGGCCGGAGAATATGTATGCGTGGGCGATTTTACCCTGCTCGATGGAATTCCTGAGCAGCCTTGATATAGGCTCCTGCCCGACGAGGTCTTCAAACCTCTGCGGCCTCCACTTTCTTGCAATTACAAGGTAGCTCATGTGCGGATTTTCTTCCTTTAGCCAGGCAACGGCTTGCTGCGGCACACAGGAGAGGCGCGTACCGTTGCTTCCTTCCAGACCTGGCGGAGTTGGCGCTTGCCTGCTGCGCAGGGCCATTGCCTGACTGAAAAAAGAAATTCAGTGTTTTTTATTTTAACATACCTGCCGTTTTTTCAAAACATCTTCCGCATCTTTTCTTCGTCCTTATTCAACCTGATGGATATCACTCCCATTTGTCAAGATGGATGCGCGCTGCTTCATGCCGTCTATTCCCCGGAAGCGATGCGGCCCTTTTGCCCCCCTCGTTGCCTAAGCCCCTTGTTTTTTAGTATCCTATATCTGTCTTTCTGAGGAAGACAAAGAATGAAGCGCATAGGAATAATATGCAAGGCCGGAAGGCCGGAGCCGCCTGAGATACTCAGGGACTTCCTCCCGTGGCTTAAGGAGCGGGGGCTTGAGGTCTACCTTGACATCGAGACCGCAAAGGCCATGGGCATAAGGGGCTATCCGAGGCCGGAGATACCCCCTGCGGTGGAGGTCGTGGTCGTCTTGGGAGGCGACGGCACGATGCTCGGCGTCGCAAGGCTCGTCTGCGAAAAGGGAATCCCCATTCTGGGCGTAAACTTGGGAGGGCTTGGCTTCATAACCGAGGTCTACAAAGAGGAGCTCTACGACGTCATGGACTCCATCCTAAACGGACGGTGCCCCACTCAGGAAAGGATGATGCTCTCCGCGTGCGTCCACAGGCGCGGGGAGAAGATAGCCGATTACACGGTCTTAAACGACATAGTAATAAACAAGGGCGCTCTGGCAAGGATAATAGACCTTGAAACATACATAAACAAGTCCTATGTCGCCCTCTTTAAGGCCGACGGACTTATAGCCTCCACCCCTACCGGCTCCACTGCGTACAGCCTCTCTGCCGGAGGCCCGATACTCTACCCAACCATAGACAGCATAGTGCTCACGCCTATATGCTCCCACACGCTTACGAACAGGCCGATAGTGCTCCCTGACGACAGCCTCATAGAGGTCACGCTCCGCTCCAAAACCGAAGACGTGTTCCTCACGCTTGACGGGCAGGTGGGCTTCAATCTGAGGGAGGCCGACTGTGTGGAGATAAAGAGGTCTCAGTTTAAGACCACGCTCCTTATGCCCTGCGAAAGGGACTATTTTCAGGTACTGAGGTCAAAGCTCAAGTGGGCTGAGAGATGAGCGGCGTGCTCGATGACATAAAAACCGTCCTCGGTTTTTATGAGGCATTGGGGATTGAGCGCATCCCTTTTGAAATCTCCGCCCCTGCGCTCAATCCCACAGTGAAAAAGGGCGGGCACACGGCCAAGGTAAAGGCCGGCGCCCTCGGCGCACTTAAGGAAGAGATGGACGAATGCACGGGCTGCAAGCTTTCCTCGGGAAGGAAGAGCATCGTATTCGGCGAGGGCAACCCGGACGCCTCTTTGATGTTCATAGGAGAAGGGCCGGGAAAAGAAGAGGACATTGAGGCAAGGCCGTTTGTCGGAGAGGCGGGACAACTGCTTACAAGTCTCATTGCCAAAATGGGACTTAAGAGGGAAGACGTCTACATAGGCAACATAGTAAAGTGCAGGCCCCCGGGCAACCGGGACCCTGAGGAAGAAGAGATAGCAGCGTGCCTTCCTTTTATAAAAAGGCAGATAGAGATAATCTCCCCGCGTGTCATAATGACCCTCGGCCGCATATCGAGCCAGACGCTCATCTCGACAAGGATTCCGATAAGCAGGCTGAGGGGCAGTTTTTATGCTTATGAGGGGATACCGGTCATGCCCACGTTTCATCCGGCATATCTTTTGAGAAACCGCAAGGACAAACATCTTGTGTGGGCGGATGCGCTTAAGGTGCTTGAGAAACTCGGAATGCCGCTGCCCCCTCTAAAACCGGGGCGCGGCCCGTCAAAATAAAAAGGCCCGTCTTAGGAGACAAACCGCAATGCTCAGGGAGCTGAGGGTAAAGGACTTTGCGATAATCGACATGCTCACGCTAAGGCTTGGGCCTGGCCTCAACGTGCTTACAGGAGAGACCGGCGCGGGCAAATCCATTATAATCGGCGCCCTCGGAATCGCACTCGGCGAGAGGGCCTACTCTGAGATGATAAAGACCGGAAGCGCCTCGGCATCCGTGGAGGCATATTTCGAGGCGGCCGGAAGCCCGCTTTTTGAGCCGGCGCACCGGCCGGGCCTTGAGGCCATGGGGATAGAGGCAGGAGAAGGGATTATCTTACGGAGGGACATACCCTCCTCAGGCAAGGGCAGGGCGTATGTGAACGACACCATGGTGAGCGTCCAGAGCCTTTCTGAGATAGGCAGGAGGCTCGTTGACATACACGGACAGCACGAGCACCAGAGCCTGCTTCAGGGTGAAAACCAGATGAGTCTCCTTGACATCTACGGAAAACTTGAGCCTGAGAGGGAAAAAGTCAGAGGCCTCTTTGCCGGGGTTCAGGCCATGAAAAAGCGGCTTGAGGACTTGAAATCAGGCTCAAGGGAAAGGGCGCAGAGGGTTGACCTCCTTAAGTTCCAAGCAGGCGAGATAGAGGCCGCAGGATTAAGTCCAGGGGAGAAAACCTCTCTTGAGGAGGAAAAGGCCGTGCTTTTAAACATAAGCAGGCTCAAGGAGTTTTCAGAGGCCGCCTATGAGGCCGTTTACGGCTCGGAGGGGTCGTGTTCCGAGAACCTCTCGGCTGCTATATCGAAACTCAAAGAGATGTCGTCCATAGACCATGCCGCCTCCGAGCCGCTGGGGATGCTTGAGTCCGCACTTCCGCTTGTGCAGGAGGCCTCGTCGTCCCTGAGGGCGGCGAGGGACAGGTACAACCTCGACCCCGCAAGGCTCACGGAGGTTGACGACAGGCTGGATTTGATTAAAACCCTCATGAGAAAATACGGCGACACCGTGGAGGCTGTCCTCGAATATAAGGATAAAATCCAAAAGGAGCTTCAGGCGGCCGAATCCTCGGACGAGGACAAGGAGGCCATTGAGGCCGAACTCAGGGAAAAAGAGGAGGCCCTGATTAAATCCGCCGGAGCGCTTTCGGAAAAAAGGAAAAAGGCCGCAGGGGAGATAGAGATGAAAATAGGCTTGGTGCTTCGGGAGCTTGCCCTTGAGAAGGCGGATTTCCGCATTGACGTAAAAGAGGCCGGGCTTTCCTCAAGCGGGGCGGATGCTGTCGAGTTTATGTTTTCCGCAAACCCCGGGGAGGCGCTGAAGCCGCTTGCAAAGGTCGCATCCGGAGGAGAGCTTTCAAGGATAATGCTTGCCGTAAAGGGCGTGCTCAGGGACGCCGACGACATTCCCGTCCTCATATTCGACGAGGTTGATGCGGGCATAGGCGGCAAGACCGCGGACAATGTGGCTCGGAAACTGAAAGACCTCTCAAGGGGCAGGCAGGTGATATGCATCAGCCATCTGCCGCAGATAGCCTCGGCGGCCGACAGCCATCTGCTCATAGAGAAGAAGGAGATTAAAGGCAGGGTAAATGTTACTATAAAAAAACTTTCAGGGGGTGAGAGGAAAGAGGAAATCGCAAGGATGCTCAGCGGCAAGGTGACGGAGGCGTCCCTCAGGCACGCAGGCGAGCTGATGGAAAGGAACTGATGAAGGGCAAAATCGCCATAGACAGGGAACTGTGCAAGGGCTGCACGTACTGCATAATCTCATGCCCCAAGGGAGTGATAGCCGTAGAGGGGAACTTCAACAGCAAGGGGTTTTTCCCTGCATTTCCCAAGGATATGAAAAGATGCACGGGTTGCGCCCTCTGCGCGGAGATGTGCCCTGAGATTGCAATAGCGGTCTGGAGGGAGCAGCCCCCGGCAAAGAAAAAGGCGCAGAAGGGCGGATGACCGCCGCGCGCTACAGCACATATTCGGCAAGGTTGATTTTATATTTGTTATGGTCGAGGGTCTTTACTATGCTCCTTGGATACCGCCCTCCTGCGGCCTTTTCGGAGAGGTCGGCCATAAAGCCCTGAACCTTTTTGCCGGTGTTGTCCGTAATGACCATGACCCTCGGCCTGTCCGGTAACATTATGTTTGAGCCGTAGACGATGCCGAGTTCCTTTGTGTCGAGCATCACCAGAGTGCCTATGGGATAGACCCCTATCATGTTTACGAAAAATTTCATAAGCAGGGGGTCCAGCTGCACCCCCGACCTTTCCAACATAAGCTTCAGCGCCTTATCCTGCGGCATGGGCACCCTTGAATAAACCCTTGCCGATGTCATGCCGTCATACTGGTCCGCAATGCTCACTATCCTTGAGTAGAGGTCAAGTTCCTCGACCTTATCCACCCTCGGATACCCCGTATGGTCGTGGTGTATGTGGTGCTCAAAGGCAACGATTGCGGCCCTTATTGAAGTTGCATCAAAGCCCTTCATCTTAAGTATTGACCTGACGCCGATGACGGGATGCTTCTTCATGGTCTCCCATTCGGCATCCGTAAACTTTGAAGGCTTGTTCAGGATTTCAGGGGGTATCTCCGTCTTGCCTATGTCATGGAAGAGCGCTACGAGGCCGAGTTCCATAAGCGCCCTTTTGGGAAGCCCCAGCCTCTGGCCGAGGGCCACGGAAAGGATGCTCACGTTGACCGAGTGGTGGTAGGTGTATTCGTCGTAGTCCTTTATGGCGGTCATCCCGAAGAGCAGTTCTTCCTGGTCCAGTATGAGGTCGACCATGGATTCCACAACCCTCTTGGCCTTCTTCATGCTGATTCTCTCCCCGGACTTTATCTTGTTCATCACGCCGCGCGTAAATGAAACGGCGTTGAAATAGGTCTTCTTCACGGTCTTCCTGATGTCTAACTCGCCCTCTTCCTCCTTTATCTTTTTAAGCACCCCGACATTCAGGCTCTGGATGCCGCCAAGCAGCAGCCCCTCGGATATCGCCTCGTAGGGGTCGCTGGAAAAAGATGAAGAGAGAAACACCTTAAGGAATGCCTGCATGTCGGAAAGCGTAACCGGCCTGATAAAGCCGATGCTTCCGATTAAATGGCGCTTGAACTCCCTCATGAGGAAGTCGAAATTGAGGAGGTATTCCATGGAGTACTTGACCCTCACCTCGTCCAGATGGAAGAACTCCCCGACAACATCGAGCGTTACTGCGCCATCGGCCTCGATAAGCGGGTTTATCATGGAGACGAACTTTTCGATTGCAGAGGTCACC
>JAUXOF010000053.1 GCA_030682405.1 Thermodesulfovibrionales bacterium | reverse complement strand
TTGAGATGGTGATGCCCGGCGACAACATAGGCATTTCCGCCGAGCTGATAGCGCCGATAGCGATGGAGAAGGAAGTTAGGTTTGCCGTCAGGGAAGGCGGCAGGACAGTCGGCGCAGGCGTCGTCACGGAGATAATAGAATGAGGGTGATAATACTTTTTCAGTGCACAGAGTGCAAGAACAAGAACTACTCGAACATGAAAAACAAAAAGAACACTCCGGATAAGCTCGAGCTGAGCAAATACTGCCGGCACTGCAGGAAGCACACCCGGCACAAGGAGACAAAGGCATAGCTTCGGTAATGGGCATGGAAAATTTCAAGAAAGGCACGGGCGTCAAACTCCGTAATACGGAGTTTGATGAAAGGCCAGTAGCTCTAACGGCAGAGCGTCGGACTCCAAATCCGCGGGTTGGGGGTTCAAATCCCTCCTGGCCTGCCACTGAAAAAAACCTATGTTTAAGAGGATAAAAGACTTTATAGGCGAGGTCAAGGTAGAGATAAAAAAGGTCGTATTCCCTTCCAAGGACGAACTTTTAGGCTCGACATGGGTGGTCGTAGCAACGGTTTTGATAATGTCCGTGTTCCTTGGGATTATCGACCTTAGCCTTGCCAAACTCATCAGAATGGCGTTGAGGTAACTAATGGAAAAGAAATGGTATGTCGTGCACACCTATTCAGGGTTTGAGACGAAGGTAAAGCAGTCTATAGAAAAACAGATAGAAAAGAAGGGGCTCGGAGACAGGATTACGCAGGTTCTGGTACCCACAGAGAAGGTCATAGACCTCAAAAAGGGGAAGAGGAAAGAGACGGAGAAGAAGTTTTTCCCGGGCTATATACTCGTGGAGATGGAGCTTGACGACGAGACGTGGCACCTCGTAAGGAACATACCCAAGGTGTCCGGGTTCGTGGGCGGCACAAGCCCTGTGCCGATACCAGCCGAAGAGGTCGAGATGGTGCTTCAGCAGATAGAGAAGGGCCCGTCCATGCAGGTAAAGACCCAGTTTGGAAGGGGCGACGAGGTGAGGATAATAGACGGTCCGTTCAGCAATTTCACCGGGCATGTGGAGGAGGTTGACGCCGACCATGCGAGGCTTCGCGTGCTGGTCAGCATATTCGGCAGGCCCACGCCCGTTGAGCTTAATTTCTTTCAGGTTGAAAAGGTTTAGGGGAGTAATCGTATCTTTTTGTTTTTTAGAGTTAGGAGGATTAGATGGCAAAGAAGGAAGTGAAGGCTCTGGTTAAGCTTCAGATACCGGCAGGGAAGGCAAACCCCGCGCCGCCGGTCGGCCCTGCATTAGGCCCCCACGGCATCAATATCATGGAGTTCTGCAAGGCGTTTAACGCCCAGACTCAGGCGATGGGCGACACCATAGCGCCGGTCGTGATAACCGTGTATTCGGACAGGTCGTTTACGTTTATAACAAAGACCCCGCCTGCATCCGAGCTGATAAAGAAGGCCGCCGGCGTTGTCAAGGGCTCCGGCACCCCGAACAAGGAGAAGGTGGGCAGGCTTACGGCCGAGCAGGTAAGGACGATAGCGCAGACTAAGATGCCAGACCTCAATGCCGGCGGCCTTGAGGCGGCGGAAAGGATAATACGCGGCACCGCAAGAAGCATGGGCATTGAGATAGAAGGTTGACCCGGAGGTAAACAAAGATGAGCAAGAAAATGGCTGAGGCCAAAGTAAAAGTGGACAGGGCAGAGGATTGCACAATAGATGAGGCGGTAACCCTCATAAAGGAATCGGCATATGCGAAGTTCGACGAAACCATAGACCTTGCGCTTAATCTCGGCGTTGACCCGAAGAAGTCGGACCAGATGGTGAGGGGCTCGGTGCTCCTTCCAAACGGCACCGGCAAGAAGGCCAGGGTCCTCGTTTTCGCAAAGGGCGAGAAGGAAAAAGAGGCCATGGATGCGGGCGCGGACCATACAGGTTCGGACGATCTCATAGAAAAGATAAAGGGCGGATGGCTTGAGTTTGATAAGGCAGTGGCGACCCCTGACATGATGGGGGCGGTCGGCAAGATAGGAAAGATACTGGGCCCAAGGGGCCTCATGCCGAACCCAAAGCTCGGCACCGTGACCTTCGACATAGCCAAGGCGGTTGCCGACCTAAAGGCCGGAAAGGCCGAATACAAGACGGAAAAGGCAGGCATAGTGCACGTCTCGGTCGGAAAGGTATCTTTCTCCAAGGAGGCGATAATACAGAACATAAAGGCGGTCATGGATTCCGTGCTGAAGGCGAAACCGGCCTCAAGCAAAGGGACTTATATTAAACGCATATCCATATCCTCAACGATGGGTCCCGGCATAAAGGTTGATGCAGGAAAATTTTTAGCGGCTAAATGAACGGACTTTGTCCGGATTATCCAAAGTCAGAGACAGCAGGCGGAAACCTTAATTCCCCGATGCTTAGGGGTGCCTGCCGAGACGGGGTTGCGGGCCACGAGAAAAAAGCGGCGCGAACCCTTATGAAGCCCATTGTTTGGGGGCGCAAGTCCCCTCTCTGGGAAAGGAGGACAGACTGAACAGGCAACAGAAGGCGCAGCAGACGTTGGACCTGAAGGAGAAGTTCCTGAAGGCAAAGGCGGTGGTGCTTACGACCTACAGCGGTCTTACCGTCGCCGAGATTGCCGAACTGAGGAAGCATATCGGAAAGGAATTCCACTACAAGGTGATCAAGAACACCCTTGCCAAGAGGGCTTCCGAGGACACCCCGGTTTCGGTAGCGGGCGATTATTTCAAGGGGCCGGTGGGTGTTGCCATCGGCTATGACGACCCCGTGGCCGTGGTCAAGAAGGTCATCGAGTTTTCAAAGAAGAACGAGAAGCTGAAACTCGGCGCCGGCGTAATCGAAGGCAGGCTTTTTCAGGCGGATGAGCTCAGGCAGATAGCCGAACTTCCGCCGAGACGGGCGCTTCTCGGCATACTGGCCGGTGCAATGAATGCGCCGCTTTCAAAGCTGGCGTCAGGGCTTATGCAGACGGTCGGCAGGTTTGCAAATGCGCTTCATGCGCTTAAGGAAAAGAAGGCAGCGGCATAGTGACTTTTTCAGAAAAACATGCGGGGTCATTGGCCCTGCCAAAGGGATAAAGCAAGGAGGTTTCGTTAAAAATGGCTGGCACGACAAAGGAACAGGTTTTTGAGTTCATAGACAACATGACGATTTTGGAGATGTCCAAGTTCATAAAGGAGTTCGAAGAGAGGTATGACGTTACGGCAGCCGCATCGGTTGCCGTTGCGGCTGCCCCGGCTGCGGCCGCTCCTGCTGCCGAAGAGCAGACGAGTTTCGATGTCATCCTCTCGGCATGCGGAGACAAGAAGATTCAGGTGATAAAGGTCGTCAGGGAGATTACCGCTCTGGGACTTAAGGAGGCCAAGGACCTCGTTGACGGCGCACCGAAGCCCGTAAAGACCGGAGTCTCCAAAGAGGAGGCCGAGGCCATAAAGGCGAAGCTCCAGGAGCAGGGGGCGGTTGTAGAGATAAAGTAAGGGGAATAAGCGCTATTTCGTGGCGGGGACGCCGGGACGGCCCCGCCCTGTAGCAGAAGGAGCTATATGGCAAAGGTTTTAAGAGAGAGAATGAATTTCGGAAAGGTTCCGGCAATTCTTGAGGTGCCTAACCTTTTGGAAATACAAACGCGGTCCTACGAACAGTTTCTGCAGAAGGACATCAAGCCGGAGAAGCGCCGGGATATGGGCCTGCAGGCGGCTTTCAAAAGCGTTTTCCCCATATCTGATTACAACGAGACCGCTGAGATAGAGTTTTTAGGCTACTCCGTAGGAGAGCCCAAGTTCGGTGTCAGGGACTCCCTCGTAAAGGGCGTAAACTATGCGGCGCCCCTCAGGATAAAAGTCAAGCTCAACCTATGGGAGCCGGGGGCCGACGGGAAAAAGAGACTCAAGGAGGCAAAGGAGCAGGAGGTCTATATCGGTGAGCTGCCGATGATGACCGAGACCGGCACGTTCGTCGTCAACGGCACGGAGAGGGTCGTGGTCAGCCAGCTTCACAGGTCTTCGGGCGTGTTCTTCGGCCATGACAAAGGCAAGACCCATGCAAGCGGAAGGCTGCTTTATTCGGCGAGGATTATTCCGGCAAGGGGCTCATGGCTTGATTTTGAATTCGATACGAAGGATATCCTGTATGTCAGGATAGACAGGAGGAAGAAGCTCCCCGCGACCATAGTGCTGAAGGCCCTTGGATACTCCAACGAGGAGATACTGAAGATTTTCTATCCCGTTGAGACGATTGCGATTTCGGCAAAGGCCTTCACGAGGCCCGTCACAGACGTGCTTGCCGGCGTGAGGGCCCCGGAGAACATATCCGACCCCGGCACAAAGGAACTGATAGCGAAAGAGGGGAGCAAGATTACGAGGGCGGCCATAAAAAAGATGGAGGCCGCGGGCATCAGGGAGATACCGGTGCCCCAATCCGAGATAGTCGGCAAGGTTACCCTCAAGGACATCATAGACCCCGACACGGGCGAGGTGATAGTCGAGGGCAACGAGGCGATAACGGAGGAAAAGCTCGCCAAGATAATGTCCTTGAAAATTAAGGAGCTTGAGCTTCTTTTCATAGACGAAGTGCGGTACCTGCCGTCATTAAGGGACACCCTGCTTACGGACAAGGTCGGCACAAAAGAAGATGCTCTAATAGAGATATACAGGAAGCTGAGACCCGGCGAGCCGCCCAATGTAAATGCGGCGCAGGGGCTGTTCAACGGGCTGTTTTTCGACCCGAAAAGATATGACCTTTCCCCTGTGGGGAGGCTTAAAATCAATAAAAGGCTCAGCATTGACGTGCCCCTTGAGACAAAGGTGCTTACGGACAAGGACATCATAGAGATAGTCCGCTACCTGCTTTCCTTGAGGATAGGCAAGGGGGAGGTCGACGACATAGACCACCTCGGCAATAGGCGCATAAGGGCCGTAGGCGAGCTTCTTGAGAACCAGTTCAGGATAGGGCTTGTGAGGATGGAGCGGGCCATAAAGGAGAAGATGACCCTGGCCGAGCTTGAGGAGGCCATGCCCCATGACCTCATAAACGCAAAGCCCGTGATGGCGGCCGTAAAGGAGTTCTTCGGCTCAAGCCAGTTGAGCCAGTTCATGGACCAGACGAACCCCCTTTCGGAAATAACCCACAAAAGGAGGCTCTCTGCCCTTGGCCCCGGCGGGCTTACGAGGGAGAGGGCCGGGTTTGAGGTCAGGGACGTGCATCCCACGCACTACGGCAGGATATGTCCTGTTGAGACCCCTGAGGGTCCCAATATCGGACTTATCACCTCGTTGGCCGCATACGCAAGGGTAAACGATTACGGCTTCATAGAGGTGCCTTACAGGAAGGTCGTAAACGGAAAGGTCACAGAGGATGTCCGCTTCCTTTCCGCAATAGAGGGCGAAAAGTTCATAATCGCCGAGGCGACCTCGCCTATGGATAAGAAGGGAAACCTCGTGGGCGGGACTATCTCTACAAGGGTCGGGGGAGACTTCAGGATAGTGACCCCGCAGGAAGTGGAGTATATGGACGTATCCCCTAAGCAGATTGTCGGGGTATCGGCAGCCCTGATACCTTTCCTGGAAAACGACGACGCCAACAGGGTGCTTATGGGCTCAAACATGCAGAGGCAGGCCGTGCCGCTTCTGGCCTCCGAGGCCCCGCTTGTGGGCACCGGCATGGAGCATGATGTGGCAAGGGATTCGGGCGCTATGGTTGCGGCAAAAAGGCCGGGGGTCGTAGAGTCAATCGACTCCTCAAGGGTGGTCGTGAGCGCAAAGGACGGCGGCGTAGACATATACAACCTCGTGAAGTACCAGAGGTCCAACCAGGCGACGTTAATCAACCAGAAGCCCATAGGCAAGGTGGGCGACAGGGTTCAGAAGGGAGACGTTCTGGCCGACGGCTCTTCGACCGACAGGGGAGAGCTTGCGCTCGGCAAGAACGTGCTGGTGGCGTTTATGCCGTGGGGCGGTTATAACTTTGAGGATGCGATAATCATCAGCGAGACGCTCGTAAAGGGCGATGTGTTTACGTCCATTCACATAGAGGAATTTGAGGTCGAGGCGAGGGAGACGAAGCTCGGCCCGGAGGAGATAACGAGGGATATCCCCAATGTAGGCGAGGAGGCCCTTGCGGAGCTCGACGAAAGCGGCATTATAAGAATCGGCGCCGAGGTCAAGCCCGGAGACATCCTTGTGGGAAAGGTTACGCCCAAAGTTGAGACGCAGCTTACGCCTGAGGAGAAGCTTCTGAGGGCCATATTCGGCGAGAAGGCCGAGGAGGCAAAGGAGAGCTGCCTTTATGTCCCGCCCGGGATAGAGGGCTTTGTCATAGACGCCCGGGTGTTCTCAAGAAAGGGCGTTGAGAAGGACGCAAGGGCAAGGAGCATAGAAGAGGAAGACATACTGGGGCTTCAAAGGGATCTTGAGGAGGAGATAAGGCTCATAAACGAAGAGAGGTATAAGAAGCTAAGGGAAACCATTGTCGGGCAGAAGGCTGCCGAGGACATCAAGGACTCCACGACCAAGGAGGTCCTGTGCAAAAAGGGCAGGCAGATTACCGAAAAACATATCGACGAGGTCAAAGATAAATATCTCATTAAGATAAAGGTTGACAACGAGGACGTTCAGGAAAAGCTCTTGACGATAAACAACGACGCCAACCAGTATGTCAGGCACCTTGAGATGAGGTATGACGAGCGGATAAGCAATGTAAGGAAAGGCGATGAGCTGGCCCCGGGCGTCAAAAAGGTCGTTAAGGTGTATGTAGCCATGAAGAGGAAGCTTCAGGTGGGGGACAAGATGGCCGGAAGGCACGGCAACAAGGGGGTCGTCTCCATTGTGCTGCCTGAGGAGGACATGCCTTACCTGCCGGACGGGACTCCGGTGGACATAGTGCTCAACCCCCTTGGCGTTCCCTCGAGGATGAACGTAGGGCAGATACTTGAGGCCCATCTGGGCTGGGCGGCAAAGAGCCTTGGGATTTACGTGTCCACACCGGTGTTTGAAGGGGCCAAAGAGGATGAGATAAGAGACCTCCTTAAGAAGGCCGGCCTGCCCCAGACAGGACAGGCAAGTCTCTATGACGGCAGGACCGGCGAGATGTTCCATAGGCCGGTGACAGTCGGACAGGTGTATATGCTTAAGCTCCATCACCTTGTGGACGACAAGATACACGCCCGCTCCATAGGCCCGTACTCCTTAGTCACACAGCAGCCGCTGGGAGGCAAGGCGCAGTTCGGAGGGCAGAGGCTCGGCGAGATGGAGGTCTGGGCGCTTGAGGCATACGGCGCTGCCCATACGCTTCAGGAGTTCCTTACCGTAAAAAGCGATGACGTCGCGGGAAGGGCGCGCATATATGAGGCAATTGTCAAGGGAGAGCCGACTCTGGAGCCGGGAGTTCCGGAGTCTTTCATTGTTTTAATAAAAGAACTCCAGAGCCTCGCACTCGATGTGGAGATGTTGGAAAGAAAGCCTGAGGGGGAATAAATTGATGGAAGACGTTTATACAATTTTTCAGAAGCCTAAAAACCCTTCTGATTTTGATGCCATAAGGATAAAGCTGGCCTCGCCCGAAAGGATACGCGAATGGTCCTACGGCGAGATAAAAAAGCCGGAGACCATCAACTACCGCACGTTCAAGCCCGAAGGGGACGGTCTTTTCTGCGCCAAGATATTCGGCCCGGTAAAGGACTGGGAGTGCATATGCGGGAAATACAAGCGCATGAAGCACAGGGGTGTCGTATGCGACAAGTGCGGGGTAGAGGTCATCCAGTCCAAGGTAAGGCGCGAGAGGCTCGGCCATATAGAGTTGGCGACGCCGGTGGCGCACATATGGTTTCTGAAGGGAGTTCCCTCAAGGATAGGCACCCTTCTTGATATGAACATGAGGCATCTTGAGAGGGTGCTTTATTTCGAAAACTACGTGGTCGTCGACCCGGGCGATACCCCCCTTAAGCAGAAGGAGCTTTTGAGCGAGGAGGATTACAGAAAGGCGGTTGCGGAGTACGGTTCGAGGTTCAAGGGGGGCATGGGAGCCGAGGCCATAAGGGAGCTTCTCCGCATGCCGAACCTCGAGGAACTGAGCAAAACCCTCAAGTCCGGCATAAGGGAAACCCAGTCCATAGGGACAAAAAAGAAACTTACAAAGAGGCTTAAAGTCGTAGAGGCATTCAGGCTCTCAGGGAACAAACCCGAATGGATGATAATGGACGTTATCCCGGTGCTTCCGCCGGACTTAAGGCCGCTTGTGCCGCTTGAGGGAGGAAGGTTTGCGACATCCGACCTCAACGACCTTTACAGGAGGGTCATCAACAGAAACAACAGGCTTAAGAGGCTCATGGAGCTTAAGGCGCCGGGCGTCATCATAAAGAACGAAAAGAGGATGCTCCAGGAGTCCGTCGACGCCCTCTTTGACAACGGCAGGAGGGGCAAGGTGCTTAAGGTCGCCACGAAGAGGCCGCTTAAGTCCTTAAGCGATATGATAAAGGGCAAGCAGGGCCGCTTCAGGCAGAACCTCCTCGGAAAGAGGGTTGATTACTCGGGCCGTTCGGTCATCGTGGTCGGCCCCGAGCTTAAGCTCCATCAGTGCGGACTGCCTAAGAGGATGGCCCTTGAGCTGTTCAAGCCGTTCATATTCAACAAGCTTGAAGAAAAGGGCTTTGCCACTACCATAAAGATGGCAAAAAAGCTTGTGGAGAAGGAAAGGCCGGAGGTATGGGATGCCCTTGATGAGGTCATCGCCGAGCACCCGGTGCTTCTTAACAGGGCGCCGACCCTCCACAGGCTGGGCATACAGGCGTTTGACCCGGTGCTTGTCGAGGGCAAGGCCATCAGGCTTCACCCCCTCGTGTGCACCGCATTCAACGCGGACTTTGACGGCGACCAGATGGCCGTGCACGTGCCGCTTTCCATAGAGGCCCAGACAGAGGCGCGCGTTCTGATGATGTCCGTAAACAATCTCCTGTCGCCTGCAAACGGCAAGCCGATAGTTACGCCTACTCAGGATATGGTGCTCGGGGTTTACTATCTGACAAAGCAGAAGAAGGGCGCAAAGGGCGAGGCCGGGCTTCATGGAGACAAGGAAAAGGAACTGAGGGAGGAGATAAGAAGATTCATAAAGGCCAACAAGTGCCTTCCCCCGGGGGTTTTCGACAGCCCCGATGACCTAAGGAGCGCGTACGATGCCGGAGAGGTTGAAGAACATGCATCCATTGTCGTGAAAATGAACGGAGAGTTCGTAAAGACTACGTGCGGCAGGGTGCTGTTCAGCGAGATACTGCCTGAGGAGATGTCGTTTTCGCTCATCAACAAAGAGATGACCAAGAAGGAGCTTGCAAAGGTTATAGACCATTCTTTCAAGCTGGCCGGCAAGAGGAAAACCGTCGTATTCCTCGACAATCTTGAAAAGATGGGCTTTGAATACGCCACGATATCGGGAATATCCATATGCATATCGGACATGCACATACCGGTCAGGAAGCCCGAGCTCATACACTCGGCGGAGCAGGAGGTTCTGGAGATACAGAGGCAGTATGCCGACGGCCTCATAACGCATGGCGAGAGGTACAACAAGGTCATAGACATATGGGCCAATGTGACTGAGAAGGTGGCGGACGAGATGATGAAGGAACTCGGCGCCGAGGAGGGGAAAAAGCTTACAGAGGATGAGATAAGGGAGAAGAGGTCATTCAACAGCATCTTCATGATGGCGGACTCCGGCGCAAGGGGTTCCACCGCGCAGATAAGACAGCTTGCGGGCATGAGGGGCCTTATGGCAAAGCCCTCGGGCGAGATTATAGAGACGCCTATTACGGCCAACTTCAGGGAGGGGCTTTCGCCGCTTCAGTACTTCATATCCACGCACGGAGCAAGAAAGGGTCTTGCGGATACCGCGCTTAAGACTGCAAACTCCGGCTACCTCACGAGGAGGCTTGTGGACGTCGCCCAGGACGTCAACGTCATCGAGGAGGACTGCAAGGTCTCAGACGGCATAACGGTCACCACGCTCGTGGAGGGCGGTGAGGTAATACAGCCCCTTGAGGAGAGGATACTCGGAAGATTCGGGGTGGACGATATAAGGGACCCCGTGACGAAGGAAATGATAGTAAAGAAGAACAACGAAATAGACGAGGAGCTTGCCAAAAAAGTAGTAGATGCGGGCGTTGACAGGGTAAGGATAAGGTCGGCGCTTACTTGTCAGGCCAAGTTTGGCATTTGCGTGAAATGCTACGGGAGGGACCTCGGCAGGGGAGAGGTGGTCGAGATAGGGGAGGCCGTGGGCATAATAGCCGCCCAGTCAATCGGCGAGCCCGGCACCCAGCTTACGATGAGGACCTTCCATATCGGCGGCACCGCATCCAAGGTGGTCGAACAGACGGTGCTTGAGGCGAAGAACCCGGGCATTGTGAAATTTTTAAATATAAGCACGGTCAGAAACCGCGAAGGCGTTCTCGTGGTGATGAACAGAAACGGCAGCATCTCCGTGGCGGACTCCAAGGGAAGGGAAAGGGAGAAATACACCGTGGTCTACGGCGCAAAGCTCAAGGTCGAAAACGGCGCGAAGGTGGACGTGGGCCAGAAGCTCGTGGAGTGGGACCCGTACTCAACCCCCATACTGACAGAACTCGGAGGCAGGGTTGCGCTCGGTGATATAGTAGCGGGCATCACCGTGAAGGAGGAGGTCGATGAGGTGACAGGGCTTTCCCATAAGGTCATTATAGACTATCCTGCCGACAAGAGGCCGAGGGTTTCGGTAAAGGACGAACACGGCAAGGCGACCCTGAAGATACCGGGGACGAACAAGCTTGCCCGTTACCTCCTTCCGGCGGGCGCACACCTGCTCACCGACAAGAACGATATCCTGTTCCCCGGCGACGTAATTGCAAAGATACCGAGGGAGACGACAAAGACCAAGGACATAACCGGCGGTCTTCCGAGGGTTGCCGAGCTCTTCGAGGCACGGCGTCCCAAGGAGCAGGCGATAGTCTCCGAGATAGACGGCATGGTGGAGTTCAGGGGTGCGCACAAGGGCATGCGTGTTGTCGTTGTCAAGGGCGGCACCGAATCAAGGGAGTATCTCATTCCCAAAGGTAAGCATGTAAGCGTGCACGAGGGTGACTGGGTGAAGGCGGGCGAACCGCTCATGGACGGCTCCGTAAACCCGCACAGCATACTGGACATACTGGGACCCAACGAGCTTCAGCGTTATCTCGTGGATGAGGTGCAGAAGGTCTACAGGCTTCAGGGCGTTTCCATAAACGACAAGCACATAGAGGTCATCGTCAGGCAGATGATGAAGAGGGTCAGGATAGAAGACCCCTGCGACACCGACTTCCTTGTAGGCGAGCATGTGGACAAGGCTGTTTTCCACGAGCAGAACGAGAGGGTCAGGGGCAATGGCGGCAAACCCGCACAGGGACGGCCTCTGCTTCTGGGCATAACAAAGGCCTCGCTTACAACAGAGAGCTTCATCTCGGCGGCGTCCTTCCAGGAGACGACGAGGGTGCTTACCGAGGCCGCGATAAGCGGCTCCGTGGACGAGTTGAGGGGACTAAAGGAGAGTGTGATAATGGGCAGGGTCGTACCGGCCGGAACCGGGCTGAACACTTACAAGAACACATTCGTAAAGAGGGAACTGCCCGCCCTTTTTGCCCAGATGTTCGGGGAGAAAAAGGAATCGCAGGAGGAAACACAGGGGCAGGAGTAATACTTTACTCCTGAAATCAGAGCTTCATAACAAATCCGTGCAGCGCCGGGTATTTGCCCTCAAGCCCGGCGATATCCTCCTTAAGAAGCCTAAGCCCCTCCGGCACATGCTTCAGGAAATACCTTTTGCCCTTCTCCCTTGAAAGGAACCCGTATGCCCCGAGGGCCTGCATGTGCCTCTGAAGACGGCACACTTTAAGGCTCTGCATAAAAATATCTCCGGCTATCGCGGTTTTCATCTCGGATAGGTAATATTCAACGAGCCTCCCGCGCAGACCGTCGTCGAGCCTGTAATAAGAGTCCCATAGAATAGACGCCAGATCGTAAGCAGGGGGGCCGAGCCTTGCCCCCTGATAGTCTATCAGCCTGACCTCTCCGTCTTTTATCATAATGTTTTGGGACTGGAAATCGCGGTGGATTATTGTCTTCTGGTATGAGTCCGCCTTAAGCGCAAGGAGGCGGAAATCCTCATCGAGCGCCGCCGGGTCTTCCACCTTAATCCCCCTTATGCCGTTTACGTATTTTTCGAGGAAATAGCCGGTCTCCCACCTGAAATGGTCGTAGTCAAAGACCCTGAAGTCCGGGGCTGCAGGTGCATTTATAGAATGGATTAATATGAGGGCATCGAGGACTTTCGTATACAGCGATTCTATCTCCTCGGCGCTCCTTCCGCACTTAAGCCGGCTATAAAGGGTGGTATCGCCGAGGTCTTCGAATTCAAGCGAGTATTTATGGACCTCCATGCTTGGAACCGGTATCGAATGATTCAGGAAGAAATGGGTAAACGCCACGTGGCGTTTACCCGTGTAATCATCATTTGGACAATCAAAACAATCAATAGCTATCACGGTCTTGCCTTGCTTTTTTTTTCTGTAGTATTTCCAGTCCGAGCCTCCCACTCCGACCAATTGCCCTCCGGTTTTTTCATCGAAACCTGGCAGGACGGACTCTTTAAATCCTATCCTGAAGTCCGGCCCTATGATTGAGTTTTCGTAGCGCATACCACCCTCGGCGCGGCCTCCGGGGAGGATAATACAGTTTCTTAAAGAAGCCTCTTTCTCTATGGAGGCATCCTTTTCCATCACGATATATCCGTCCATTACGGCGTATCCGCAGCCTTTTGAACCCGGGTGTATGTATACGGTCTCTCCTTCGTCCCTCAGGGCCTGAAAGACGGCCCTTGCATAACTTGCAGGTGTCCCTATGTCCTGCCAGAGGCACGCGCTTACGTCTAATGTCCCGACCCTGAATCCGAGCTTCACTGCCTTAAGCCATGCGTCCACGACGCTTGAAACTCCCTCAGGCAGGAGACCGAGGAATTCAGGGGAATAGGCCGCAATCCCCGTGAATGCGGAAATGCAGGCGCGGCCCGCTGCGTCAGCCCTGCCGGAGATGCCTTCTAAGGAGCCTTTCTCATCAAGCAGAAGGTTGGCGAACTCCGGATGGTTATGGACGGCAAGGGTTGCGAGGTTTTTGCTTTTCATGTGAAACTCAAGGAGGGAGTTCAGGTCAATGTCAGTGAGTATGTCTGAGTTCAGAACAATGAAAAACCCTCCGGCCAAAAACCCCTCTGCGTTTTTCAAGGCCCCGCCCGTTCCTAAAGCAGGGTCCTCAGGGAACAGAGTGATTTTCTCTTTATAGGGAGAGCTTCTTACCCATTTTTCAATGGTCTCTTTCTTATAAGAGGTGTTTATCCCCACCCCGTCGGGCGAAAGCCGCAGCGCCTTTTCCATGACGTGTTCTATGGCGGGCTTGCCCATTACAGGAAGAAGCGGTTTCGGGATATGCCCTGTAAGCGGCCTAAGCCTTTCGCCGAGACCGGCGGCTAAGATGAAGACCTTACTCATAAATCAGGAATCTTTTGCGGATTTTCAGGAACTCCCGGCACTCCTGCTTCCACCCCTCTTCCATGCGGTGGATATCCTTATCCTTCTCAATGTCCAGCCTGAGCCTGTCGGTTCCCGCAAGGATGTCAACCGGCATTTTCTCGGTCTCATACTCATAGGGCGGAAGCTTCCACGCGAAATGCCCCGGCCACAGGCGGCGGACGGATTTAATCACCGCAACCGCTGTCTTAAACGGCCTGAACTTATCCCTGTCTGTTACGTGTATCTGACAGCCCCCGCAGAGCCTGCCCGCATGTTTCTGGAATGCAGGCTCAAAGTGCATCGGCCTCATGGCAACGCCCGGCAGGCGGAACTCTTTTAAATCCCAAGCCAGAGCCTCAGGCTCTATGAAAGGCGCGCCGAATATCTCAAAGGGCCTTGTGGTGCCCCGCCCTTCGGAGAGGTTCGTCCCTTCAAGAAGGCACATCCCCGGATAAACCAGGGCCGTATTCGGCGTGGGCATGTTCGGAGAGGGCATGACCCATGGAAGCCCTGTTTCGTCAAACCACATCCGCCGCCAGCCCTTCATAGGGATGACATGGAAATCCAGCGACGGATAAAACTCGGCCTTAAGATAATAGCCTATCTCCCCTATGGTCATGCCGTGCCTCACCGGAAGCGGCCGGCCTCCGACGAACGAGGCAAATGCCTCATCGAGCACAGGGCCTTCAACAGTCCTGCCTCCTATGGGATTCGGCCTGTCAAGCACAAGGACGGCCTTGCCCGCACTTGCACATGCCTTCATGCAAAGCTCCATCGTCCATATGAAAGTGTAGTAGCGGGAGCCGATGTCCTGAAGGTCTATTACAAGGACGTCTATGTCCTTGAGCATCCGGGGCACGGGCTTTCTCGTGCGGCCATAAAGGCTGTACACGGGGAGGCGGGTTATAGTGTCCCTGAAGCCTTCCCATTCTATCATGTTGTCCTGCGTCTGGCCGAATATCCCGTGCTGGGGGCCGAACAGGGCCGAAAGGCGGACATGCCTTGATTTCAAAAAAACCGAAACGGCGTGCTCAAAATTTTTGTTTACCGAGGCGGGATGGACAAGGAGACCTATGCGCGCGTCTTTAAGACTGCGGGGCCATTTTCTTTCAAGCAGGTCGAGCCCTGACTGGACCTTGGCAGGGGTCATCCGCCTCTTTTGAGAGCCTTTAGCACTCTGTCTTTTTTCACCGGAAGCACTTTCACCGAGCCGATTGTCTCGGGCAGGACGAACCTGAGTTCCCCTCTTAGGGCTTTTTTGTCAATCTCCATAGCTGCCATCAGCGCCCCTTCATCTATGTCCTTAGGAAGCCCGGTGGAAAGGCCGTAGGACTCTATGAGCCTTTTGATTCTTGCGACTTCTTTTTGCGGCATATCGGCAAAATGCGCCTCCATGTGCATGCCTATGGCAACGGCCTCTCCGTGGAGGTATCTTGTGTAACCCGTTACGGTCTCTATTGCATGGCCTACGGTATGGCCGCAGTTAAGTATGGCCCTCAGCCCTGATTCCCTTTCGTCCTTTGAGACAACCTCTGCCTTAATCTCGCAGGAGCGTTTGATGATGCGGGTGAGGGCTTTGCTATTAAGATTTAAGATGTCTTTTTTATTTTTCCCGATGAATTCAAAGAATTCACTGTCCCGGATGATTCCGTATTTAATCACCTCTGCCATGCCCGCGATGAACTCCTTCTTAGGGAGCGTGCCGAGCGTGGCCGTGTCTATCCATACCAGAGAGGGCTGCCAGAAGGCGCCTATCATGTTTTTTCCCAAGGGGTGGTTTACGCCTGTCTTGCCTCCCACGGAGCTGTCCACCTGTGCAAGAAGCGTGGTGGGCGCCTGCACGAACCTTATCCCCCTCATGTAGGTAGATGCGGCAAACCCGGCCATGTCGCCTATGACACCGCCTCCGAGTGCGACGATGAAGGAAGACCTGTCGAGCTTTGCGCTGAGGAGTTTGCCGAGGATATGCTCTGCCCAGAGAAGGGTTTTGTACTCTTCTCCGTCCGGCACGATGACCTTTACAGGCTCAAAACCCGCCTCGGCCATGGACTCATATACTGTATCCCCGTACAGCTTATAAACCGTAGGGTTACTGACTATGGCCGTGCGGGCTGAGGAGTCGCGCCAGAAGGCCGTTCCCTTGAGATGTCTCCCGATGTCTTTAAGTGTTCCGCTTCCTATCAGGATGTCGTAGCTTCTTTCTCCCAAAGGGACCCTTACGGATTCCACTTTATGCCCCCCCTGTCCTCTCTATTATCTCCCCTGCCACCTGAAGCGGGCTTTTGCCCTCTGTGTCCAACAGGATGTCCGCCTTCTTATAAAAAGGCATCCTGTATTCAAGGAGTTCCCGTATCTTTTTAAGCGGGTCTTGGACCTGAAGAAGCGGCCTTAAGCTGTCGTTGCTTGTGCGTGCAAGGATGGTCTCAGGGCTTGCCGTAAGCCAGACGATAATGCCCCTCTCCCTGAGCGCGGCCATGTTCTCTTCCCTTAAGACCGCTCCCCCGCCGGTTGAGACGATAACATTTTCCCTCTTTGAGATTTCCTTTAGGGTTTTAGTCTCTATATCCCTGAAGCAGGGCTCGCCGTCCCGCGCAAAGATTTCGTTTATGCTCATGCCTTCGGATTTGACGATTTCTTCATCCGCATCTATGAGGGTAAAGCCCAGAAGCCTCGAAAGCTCGCGTCCGACCTCTGTCTTTCCCGTTCCCATGAACCCCGTAAGCACGATGTTTTTCATCCTGGCTCAGAAGTCTTTAAGGTACTCAAGATATGAATTGTAATTCCTCTTAATCTCCTCCATGCTGTCGCCTCCGAATTTTTCGGCCATCGCACCGGCTATGACCAGAGAAACCATGGCCTCCCCTATGACCGAGGCCGCAGGCACGGCGCAGACGTCCGAGCGCTCGTATGCGGCACTAACGGCCTCTTTGGTGTTTATGTCCACGGACTTTAGCGGCCTTGCCTGCGTAGGTATGGGCTTCATCGCGGCCCTCAGGACGACCGGCATCCCGTTCGTCATGCCGCCCTCTATCCCGCCCGCGTTATTGGTCTTTCTTCGGAACCTCCCCGCCTCGTAGTCTATCTCGTCCATCACTTCCCTGCCTGAAAGCGCTGAGGCTGAAAACCCCGCGCCAACCTCAACGCCCTTTATCGCCTGAATGGACATCAGGGCCTGGGCAAGCCCTGCCTCAAGCCGCCTGTCCCACTGGACATGGCTTCCGAGCCCGACAGGCACCCCGGCGGCAAAGACCTCAAACACGCCCCCGAGCGAGTTGCCCTCTTCCCTTGCCCTGTCTATAAGTTCCGTCATCTTGCCGGTAAGGGCATTGTCCGGGCATCTTGTCAAAGAGGACTCGGCCTTCTCATGGAGTGAAATCAGATGTTCCGCAGATGCCGTGATAGGCCTCTCCATCTTTACCTGGCCTATCTGAAGCACATAGCTTCCTACGGTGATGTTGAACTCCTTTATGAATTTTTTTGCCACTGCACCGAGTGCAACCCTCATTGCGGTCTCTCGCGCGCTTGAGCGCTCAAGGATGTCCCTGATGTCGTGCGTGGCGTACTTCATCGCCCCGGGGAGGTCGGCGTGCCCGGGCCTCGGCCTCGTGACCGGCTCCCCTCTTCCTTCGTCCTTTGCATCAGCCGACATGGCGCTGCTCCAGTTGGCCCAATCCTTGTTTTCTATCACAAGGGCGATGGGAGAGCCGAGGGTCCTGCCCCATCTTATGCCGGAGATTATCTCTGCGCAGTCGGCCTCTATCTTCATTCTCCCGCCCCTGCCGTATCCGCCCTGCCTTCTTTTAAGCTCGCCGTTGATGTCTTCGGCTGAGACGCGCAGGCCCGCTGGGATTCCCTCGAGTATTCCTACGAGGGCCTTTCCGTGGGATTCTCCTGCTGTCATGAACCGTATACGCATTCAGGTAATTATATGTGTTTGACCCCGAATTTTCAATCGGCAGGCCTTTGGGTTTTACGCCCCGCCCTCAGAATGGCGGGATTGCTTCACGGTTTCTATCGCCGGATTTGGAATGCATTATCAGAATAAGAGTGCTAAAATACCGCATGGCCTCAAGGTTTCTGAATAAAACCCCTTTTCACCTTGTCCTCATAGCCCTACTTGGGCTTCTTTCATATTCAAACACATTCAATGCGCCTTTTCATTTTGATGACGCAAGCAATATAGTAAATAACCCGATAATAAAAGACTTCCGTTACCTGATAAAGCCCTCTTTGGCCGAGGGTTTAAACATGCCCTTTAAAGAAGCCATGTTTGGGCTTCTTAGGACAAGATATATAGGCGTTGTCAGTTTCTGGTTGAACTACAAGGCAGGCGGCCTCGATGTTACGGGCTATCATATAGTGAATGTTGCAATACATATAGCAAACGCCCTTTTAATTTACGCGCTCGTTTTCCTTACGTTTAAAACGCCGATCCTCTCTCAATCGCTGCTATCCGAAAAGTCCAAATACATAGCCTTGTTTTCCGGCCTTTTTTTCGTTTCCCACCCCGTAGAGACGCAGTCAGTCACCTACATAGTCCAGAGGTATACGTCATTGGCTGCACTTTTCTATATGCTTTCGCTCGTCCTTTATATAAAGTGGAGACTGATGAAAGAAAAGTCGTTGTCATTCCCGCTTGTCGGGAATCTTTCTTCAAAGAAGGATGCCGGACAAGCCGGCATGACAGGATTTGCGATGCCCTCAAGGGGTGGCGGGATTCTATATCTCCTATCCGTCTTTTCCGCCGTCCTGGCCATGAAGACGAAGGAGATTGCCTTCACCCTTCCATTGATAATCACTCTTTACGAGTTCATGTTCTTTAAAGACGCTTTTAAAAGAAGGCTTATGTATCTTATCCCCATTCTTCTTACCATGCTCATAATTCCAATCACCCTTTTGAGCATAGGCCAACCGGCGGGAGAGATAATCGGGGACGTGGGCAAGGCGACAAGACTCGCAACCGATATGTCACGGTGGGATTATCTATTCACAGAGTTTAGGGTCATTGTCACTTATATAAGGCTTTTGTTTTTGCCCATAAACCAGAATTTCGATTACGACTACCCCGCATTCCATTCATTTTTTGACTTAAATGTGTTTTTGTCTTTTCTGTTTCTTCTGTCCATTTTCGGCTTTGCGGTATATCTTCTTTTCCGTTCTACCAAGCATCCTGAGTTTGTCGAAGGACGCTTAATCTCATTCGGCATATTCTTTTTCTTCATCGCCCTATCGGTGGAGTCGAGCGTAATACCAATCTTAGATATAATCTTCGAGCACAGGGTGTATCTGCCATCCGTCGGGATTTTCATTGCCTTTACAACCGTGGTATTTCTATTAGTGCAAAAAGCGAAGAACAAAGTGGCGGCGGCAATTGTATTAATGTCTGCTGTTTTTACATTATTCGCATTTTCATATGCAACATACATGCGGAATGTTGTCTGGAAAGACGGGATAAGCTTATGGGAGGATGTTGTCGTTAAGTCCCCGAATAAAGCGCGTGCGCATTATAATCTCGGCAATGCCTACCATGCCAGAGGCTCATTTGATGCAGCAATAGAGCATTATCTGACTGCCATAAAACTACAACCAGGTTTGGCGGAGGCGCATAACGAACTTGGCCTTGCTTATTCAGGTAAGGGTTTAATTGATAACGCAACGGAACATTTCCGAATTGCCGTAAAATTAAATCATAGTGTTGCAGACTTTCATTTCAACCTTGGTTTATCTTATCTTGACAAAGGGTTTATAGACGAGGCGCAAAGGGAGTTTGGGCTTGCCCTGCAAATAGACCCGAACTACAGTAAGGCACAGTGGTTTATTAATTATACTACAAATTCAAAGTAATAATATTTTAGACCCCTGAGCTGAGTAAAGGAGGCGGCGAGCATTAACCGCCTCCATGTGTTTTCTATTAAAGTTTGTCAATAATCTGCCTTGCGGCCTCAATCAGTCGTGTAGCAGCCTCCTCAGTTATCTGCTTACCGGCCTGAGCCTCAAGCTTGTTTATAAAAGCCTGTAGCATATTTTCCCCTGCCCGAACATTCCCGCCTGAAATGGCATTGAGGGCGTTATTAAGGGTTGAAGTCAAACTCGTGGCAGTCCCTACGGTGGCTATATCTCCTGAGGTCAACAACTCTTCAACCGCAGTGATGGTACCCCCTATAAGGGTTTCCGGAGTGA
>JAUXOF010000069.1 GCA_030682405.1 Thermodesulfovibrionales bacterium | reverse complement strand
AGCGGGGAGCAAGAGCGTAATAAAAACCTGGTCTCGCCGTTCTACAATAACGCCTGAACTTATAGGGCATACCTTTGCCGTACACAACGGCAAGAAGTTTGTTCCCGCCTTCATTACGGAGAACATGGTAGGGCACAAGCTTGGCGAGTTCTCGCCCACAAGGACTTTCAGGGGCCATTCCGGCTCGGCAAAGAAGGAAGTAAAGACGGGGGCAAAGACGGCAGTAAAGACGGCAGTAAAGAAGGAAGGATAAGATGGAAGCAAAGGCAGTGCTAAAATACGCGAAGATGACGCCGAGGAAGGTAAGGAGGGTGATGGACCTCATCAGGGGCAAGAGGGCAGGAGATGCCCTTATATCCCTGAGGTTCATGCCTTACAGGGCGGCCCGGCCTGTGGAGAAGCTGCTTAAGTCGGTCATATCCAATGCAGAGCAGAAGAAGTCTGCCGATGCGGCGATGATGATAATCTCAAGGGCATTCGTAGACGTCGGGCCCGTAGCCAAGAGGGTGGAGCCCCGTGCGCAGGGAAGGGCCAATATCATCAGGAAAAGGACATCCCATATAACCCTGTATCTGACAGGGGATTAATCAGGAGGAGATTTTGGGGCAGAAGACACATCCGGTAGGATTCAGGCTGGGGATAGTAAAGACATGGGATTCGAGGTGGTTTGCGGCTAAGGGCTATGCCGACAAGCTCGTGGAGGACATAAACGTAAGGAAGCTTATAAAAAAGAGGCTGTTTCATGCCGGTATTTCAAAAATAGAGATAGAGCGGGCCGGCCAGAAGATGAGGGTGGCCATCTTTACGGCAAGGCCCGGTATAGTCATAGGCAAGAAGGGGGCCGAGGCCGAGAAGCTGAGGAAGGACATGGAGGCATACACCGGCAAAGAGGTCGCCG
Organism: Thermodesulfovibrionales bacterium; assembly: GCA_030682405.1. Taxonomy (GTDB): domain Bacteria; phylum Nitrospirota; class Thermodesulfovibrionia; order Thermodesulfovibrionales; family JdFR-86; genus JAUXOF01. Next base: position 14,356 of record JAUXOF010000069.1, on the reverse strand, counting down.
TGGATATAAAGGAAGTCAGAAAACCAGAGGTCGATGCGCAGCTTGTGGCAGAGAACATCGCCCTTCAGATAGAAAAGCGCGTTGCCTTCAGGAGGGCGATGAAGAAGGCGGTTGCATCCTCCCGGAGGTTCGGCGCTCAGGGCATTAAGGTAGCCTGCTCGGGCAGGCTTGCGGGCGCCGAGATTGCAAGGAGAGAGTGGTACAGGGAGGGCAGGGTCCCCCTTCATACGTTGAGGGCGGATATAGATTACGGCTTTGCGGAGGCGATGACCACTTACGGCAAGATAGGCGTGAAGGTCTGGATATACAACGGCGACATACTTCCGGAAGCTGCAAGATAGAGGGTTTATAGACAATGTTAATGCCTAAGAAGGTAAAGTTCAGGAAGATGCAGAAGGGCAACATGAACGGCACGTCCTACAGGGGCTCCGAGGTTTCATTCGGGGATTTCGGCCTGAAGGCCATGGAGCCGGGATGGGTCTCAAGCCGTCAGATAGAGGCGGCCAGAATCGCCATAACAAGGCACGTAAAGAGGGGCTGCAAGGTCTGGATAAGGGTATTCCCGGATAAGCCCATAACAAAGAAGCCGGCTGAAACGAGAATGGGCAAGGGCAAGGGGAACCTTGAGTACTGGGTCGCCGTCGTTACGCCAGGCAGGGTGCTCTATGAGATGTCCGGCGTGACCGAGGATGTCGCAAAGGCGGCCTTTAGGCTTGCCTCTTACAAGTTGCCGGTGGCGACCAAATTCATCAGACGGGAGGAATGGCTCCGGTGAAGGCTTCCGAATTGAGGGATCTTACAATAGAGGAACTGGCAGGCAGGGAGCTTGACCTCAGAAAAGAGCTTTTCAACCTGAGGTTCCAGCAGTCTACGGGCGAGATAGAAAACCCCAAACGCATAAAGACCGTAAAAAAGGACCTCGCCCGCGTTCTAACCGTTAAGGGCGGAAAAGAGATAAAGGGTGGAAAGTAGCGTAATCATGGCAATAATCATGGCCTATAATCAGGAAGGTAAAGATGTCTAAAAAGATTTACAGCGGCAAGGTAGTCAGCGACAAGATGGATAAGACCGTGGTGGTTGCCGTTACGAGGCTTTTCCAGCACCCGGTTTATAGGAAGACGGTGAAGAAAGTCTCGAAGTTCAAGGCGCACGACCCTGAAAACGCGTGCAAGACCGGAGACAAGGTATCTATAACAGCGACGAGGCCTCTTAGCAAGGACAAAAGATGGACGGTTCTGAAGGTGGAGGAAAGGGCTTAGGAGATGATACAGGTAACGAGCATGCTCGATGTAGCTGACAATTCCGGCGCAAAGAAAGCGCAGTGCATAAAGGTGCTCGGCGGCTCCCGCAGGAGGTATGCGCGGCTCGGGGATATCATAGTGGTGAGCATCAAGGAGGCCGCGCCCGGGAGCAATGTCAAGAAAGGCTCCGTGGCCAAGGGCGTGGTGGTAAGGACGCGGAAGGCCTACAGAAGGGCAGACGGCTCGTACATCAGGTTCGACCAGAACGCCGTCGTGCTCGTAACCCCTGAGGGCGAACCGCTGGGAACAAGAATATTCGGCCCGGTTGCAAGGGAACTCCGCTGGAAGGAGTTCATGAAGATTATATCACTTGCCCCCGAAGTGCTGTAGGGTTGTTCTGGAAAGAGGTAATAAAATGGGATTAGGGATAAAAAAAGGCGATACCGTCCACATAACGACGGGCAAGGAGCGCGGAAAAAGCGGCAGGGTGCTCTCTGTCCTTCCGAAGAAGGACAGGCTTATTGTCGAGAAGGTCAATATAATAAAAAGGCACATGAAACCCAGCAAGAAATATGCGCAGGGCGGGATTATAGAGAAGGAAGCGCCGCTTCACATCTCCAACGTGATGCTTGTGTGCCCCAAATGCTCAAAGCCCGCAAGGATTGGAGCGCTCATGCTTGAGGACGGCAAGAAACTCAGGGCTTGCAGGAAGTGCGGGGAGGTCATAGACAAGTGAAGGAGCAGAAACAGCCGGTGAAGGAATCCAAGCAGAAAAAAGAGCCTAAAAAAGAGCCTAAGGAAACGGCCCCAAAAGAAGCCGTCAAGGAGAAGAAGGCAAAGGGGCCAAAGCAGCCTGAGCGCGAGCCGAGGCTTAAGGAGAAGTACGTCAAGGAGGGTGTGCCTGCCCTGATGAAGGAGTTTTTGTACTCCAGCCCTATGCAGGTGCCCAAGCTCCAGAAGGTAGTGCTCAACGTCGGGCTCGGAGAGGCCATACAGAACATAAAGCTTCTGGATTCGGTACAGAAGGAGCTTTCGCTGATTGCGGGGCAGAGGGCGGTGGTGACAAAGGCCAAGAAGGACATTGCAGGGTTTAAGCTCAGGAAGGGAATGCCCATCGGCTGCATGGTTACGCTGAGGGGCAGGAGGATGTACGAGTTTTTAGACAGGCTTATCAGCCTTTCGCTGCCGAGGATACGGGACTTCAAGGGCGTTTCTTCAAAGACGTTCGACGGCAGGGGAAACTATGCGCTCGGAGTAAAAGAGCAGTTCATATTCCCTGAGATAGATTACGACAAGGTGGAGATAACCCATGGCATGGATGTTATAATATGCACTACAGCCGGGACAAACGCCGAAGGCAAGGCCCTTTTAGGCGCACTCGGTATGCCTTTTAAATGATGAGGAGTGTTAAATGGCAAAGCGTTGCATGATAGAAAAGGTCAAAAGACCGCCCAAGTTTAAGGTGAGGGCGTACAACAGGTGCCGCTTGTGCGGCAGACCGAGGGCGTTTATGAGGGATTTCGGCATCTGCAGGATATGTTTCAGGAGCATGGCTCTTGAGGGACACATCCCGGGTGTGACGAAATCGAGCTGGTAGAGGTGAAAAATGATGACTGACCCAATAGCAGACATGCTGACAAGAGTAAGGAACGCTGTTACCATCAGGGCCGATAAGGTGGACATGCCGGCATCGAGGATGAAGCTCGATATGGCAAAGCTCCTTAAGGAAGAGGGTTTCATAAAGGCGTACAAGGTTCAGAAAGACAAAAAGCAGGGCGTGCTGAGGCTCACCCTGAAGTACGCCGACGGCACAAGCATAATATCGGGCCTAAAGAGGATAAGCAAGCCCGGCCGCAGGGTGTATGTGGGCAGCCACCGGATACCCAAGGTCATGGGCGGCGTGGGCATAGCCATAGTCACGACGTCAAAGGGCATCTTGAGCGATACGTCCTGCAGGCGCGAAGGCGTGGGCGGAGAGGTCCTCTGTTATGTGTGGTAGAAGAGTCCGAGGCGCATTAAGGAGAGTTAAATGTCCAGAATAGGCAGAAAGCCCATAGATGTCCCCAAGGACGTGGAAATAAAGATGAGCGGCAACACCATAATGGTGAAGGGACCCAAGGGCGAGCTCAGTTGGGCTTACCCCGACAGGATGAAGGTCAAGGCCGCAGAGGGAATCGTGGCCGTAGAGAGGACGGACAACTCCAAGTCGGACAGGGCGCTGCACGGGCTTACTCGGAGCCTCATCAACAATATGGTGGTCGGAGTTTCACAGGGCTACCAGAGGGTGCTTGAGATATTCGGCACGGGTTACAAGGCGCAGGTGCAGGGCGGCAAAATAGTGTTCAGCCTCGGTTACTCGCGGCCCGTAGATTTCCCTCTGCCTGATGGCATAAATGCCTCTATGGATCAGAAACAGACGGTTCTGACCCTCACAGGGATTGACAAGCATAATATCGGGCAGGCGGCGGCGGATATAAGGGCGCTGAGACCGCCTGATGTGTATAAGGGCAAGGGCGTAAGATATCAGGGCGAGAGAGTGAAGCTTAAGGTCGGCAAGGCCGGAAAGAAATAGAAGGAGCAAAAAAGTGAACAAGGTTGCAAGGGAAAAAAGGCACAAGAGGATAAGAAAGAAAATATCCGGCTCTCAGGATATCCCCCGGCTTTCGGTTTACAGGAGCCTTAACCAGATATATGTCCAGCTGATAGACGACGCCGAGGGACGCACCGTTCTGTCCGCTTCGAGCCTCGACAAGGAGCTCAAGGAGCATCCCGGCCACAGGGGCAATATGAAGGCTGCGGCTGCGGTGGGCGAGCTCATTGCCCGGAGGGCTGTCGAGAAGGGCATAAAAAAAGTTGTCTTTGACAGAAGCGGCTACCTCTATCACGGCAGGATAAAGACCCTGGCTGACGCCGCCCGCGGGGCAGGACTTGAGTTCTAAGGGGATATGGATTTTAAAAGGAATTTTTAAGGAGGCATAGTGGCAAAGATAGAGCATGAGGGACTGACCCTTAAGGACAAGGTTATATACATAAACAGGGTAGCCAAGGTTGTCAAGGGCGGAAGGCGCTTTTCCTTCAGCGCCCTCGTCGTGGTCGGAGACGGTCAGGGGACGGTGGGAATGGGAAAAGGCAAGGCCACAGAGGTTCCAGAGGCTATAAGGAAGGCCGTGGAGCATGCCAAGAAGTCGCTCGTTCATTTCCCTCTTAAGGACGGGACGATACCCCACAGGATAATCGGCAAGTTCGGCTCGGACACTGTGATAATGAACCCGGCTAACAAGGGCACCGGGCTTATAGCAGGCGGCGCCGTGCGGTCGGTGCTTGAGGTGAGCGGCATTCAGGACATTGTGGCCAAAGCCCTCGGCGGGCATAACCCTTTTAACACTGCGAGGGCGACTATAGAAGGGCTCATGGGCCTCAGGGACCCTGCTTTAGTGGCAAGGCTCAGGGGCAGGGCAGAGGAAAGCGAACAAGAGACTGAAAAACAATAGAAGGGGTTTTAGTAAGATATGAGAATAGAAGAGCTTAAACCTGCCGAGGGCAGCAGGAAAAAAACCAAGAGGGTCGGGCGCGGCCCCGGCTCGGGCCACGGCAAGACCGCCACTAAAGGCCACAAGGGACAGAAGGCGCGCTCAGGCGGAAAGGTGAAACCGGGGTTTGAGGGCGGACAGACGCCCCTTCAGAGGAGGCTGCCTAAAAGGGGCTTCAAGAACGCCTTTGCCAAGGAATTTGCAATCTTAAACGTAAAAGACATAGCAGGGCTTGACATCGACACGATAACTCCGGAAATCCTTGCCGAGAGGGGTTTGATAAAACCCCGCAAGGACGGGCTGAAGATACTCGGCAGCGGCGAGATTAAGAAGGCCATGAACATAAAGGCGCACTCCTTCAGTGCCTCGGCCGCTGAGAAGATAAAGGCGGCGGGCGGCACTGTAGAGGTGATATGATTTGGGGGTAATCTCAAGTTTCCGGAATATCTTTAAGATCGCCGAGCTTAAAAGCAGGGTGCTTTTCACTCTGGCGCTTCTTGCCGTATACCGCGCAGGCGCCCACATACCCACTCCCGGAATAAACGGGGAGGAACTCAGCAAGTTCCTCACTGAAAAGGGCGGGGCGATTATGGGCTTCTTTGACATGTTCTCCGGAGGCGCCCTCTCCCACGTGACGATATTCGCCCTCGGCATAATGCCGTATATCAGTTCGTCAATCATCTTCCAGCTCCTTACCGTAGTCATTCCCGCCATCGGAAAACTGGCGAAGGAGGGCGAGGCCGGGAGGAAAAAGATAGTAAAATACACGAGGTACGGCACGGTCGTCATCAGCGTCATACAGTCCTTCGGGATAGCAGTCGGCCTTGAGAGCATGGCGGAAGGCGCGTTCATACAGGCCCCGGGCTGGAGCTTCAGGCTTATTACGGTGATAACCCTTACATCAGGCACGGCTTTTATCATGTGGCTCGGCGAGCAGATAACCGAACGGGGCATAGGCAACGGCATCTCCCTTATAATATTCGCCGGCATAGTGGCCAGCATCCCGAACGCTCTCATCACATCATACAGCCTCATGAAGGCGGGAGAGCTTTCGCTGTTTCTGGTGCTCCTTGTCGCCGGTTTGATGGTGGCCGTCATAGCGGTCATAATATATGTGGAGAGGGGACAGAGGAAGATACCGGTTCAGTATGCGAAGAGGGTCGTGGGCAGGAAGGTCTTCGGAGGGCAGTCCACGCACCTGCCCCTTAAGGTGAACACATCGGGAGTCATACCCCCGATATTTGCCTCCTCGATAATCATGTTTCCGGCGACGGTGGCCGGGTTTATAGCAATACCGTGGGTTCAGAGCGTGGCAAGGCAGCTTTCCCCGGGCACGATATTTTACACGGCGCTCTATGTGGGCATGATATTTTTCTTCAGTTATTTTTATACTGCGGTGGTGTTCAACCCCGTTGATGTCGCGGATAACCTGAAAAAATACGGCGGGTTCATACCGGGCATCAGGCCGGGGCAGAAGACTTCGGAGTACATATACAAGGTGCTTACGAGGCTGACATTTGTAGGCGGGGTGTACCTTGCGGTGATATGCATACTGCCTGAAATCCTGATACAGAGGTTCGGCATCCCCTTTTATTTCGGCGGCACCTCCCTTCTCATAGTGGTGGGCGTGGCGCTGGACACCATCTCGCAGATAGAGTCGCACCTTGTAACCCGTTCCTACGAAGGTTTTTTGCGAAAAGGAAGGGTGAGGGGCAGAAGAGGATAACCTTCCTGTCCCGGGGACTTATTTTTTAGAGTGATATTGATAAAATCTAAGGAAGAGATAGACAGGATAGCGGATGCATGCCGCATTGTGGCCGAGACGATCGAGGAGCTGAGGGGGTATGTGTCCGCAGGCATCTCCACAAAGGAACTGGAGGAGATAGCCGAAGGCATGATACGCAAGAGGGGGGGAGCCCCGGCCTTTAAGGGCTACAGGGGGTACCCTTCAAGCATCTGCGCCTCGGTCAACGACCAGGTGATACACGGTATACCTTCGGAACTGAGGCTGAAGGAAGGGGACATAATAGGCATAGACATCGGCGTATATTACAAGGGGTTTTATGGAGACGCGGCAGTCACATTGCCGGTGGGCAGGGTGAGCGAACTTGCAGAAAGGCTTCTGAGAGTGACGGAGGGTGCCCTTAATGCAGGGATAGACAAGGCAAGGGAGGGCAACAGGGTCTCCGACATATCCAGCGTAGTGCAGGGCCATGTGGAGTCAAACGGGTTTTCGGTCGTCAGGATGTTTACAGGCCACGGCATAGGCAAGTTCCTGCACGAGGAACCGCAGGTGCCGAACTTCGGCCCGCCGGGTAAGGGACCGAGGTTAAGAAGCGGCATGACCTTGGCCCTTGAGCCGATGGTAAACGCAGGAGGGCCGGATGTGGTTGTGCTGGAAGACGGCTGGACTACCGTGACAAGGGACGGCAGCCTTTCCGCGCACTTTGAGCATACGATTGCTGTGACAGGGGAGGAAGTAAGGGTCTTGACTAAAGCTGGTTAAAAACCTTATAATTCTAGTTTAAATGCCAAAGGAAGAAAATATAGAGGTTCAGGGAACGATTGTTGAGGCTCTGCCGAACGCAATGTTCAGGGTCAAACTGGAAAACGGCCAGGTAATCCTGGCGTACATATCCGGCAAGATGAGGATGCATTTTATAAAAATACTGCCGGGCGATAAGGTCACTGTTGAGCTTTCGCCCTACGACCTGACTAAAGGCAGGATAACTTACAGGTTCAAGTAAAGAGTTGAATAAGGGGTAAAAGTGAAAGTTCGTTCTTCGGTAAAGCAGATATGCATCAAATGCAAGGTGATTAAACGCAAGGGCGTTGTAAGGGTTATATGCGAAAACCCCCGCCACAAACAGAGGCAGGGGTAGGCAGCTTGCGTCCTTGCGGGATTTTGCATGGCGCCGGGCCCGTGGGAATGGGTGAAGGCATGGCTTTTGCCCGGACAATAGGGGGCGGGAGGATGGTTTTAAGCACTAAAGGAAGGAGCATATATGGCAAGAATTGCAGGGGTTGACCTGCCCAAGAACGAGCGGGTTGAAATCGGGCTTACGAGGATTTTCGGCATCGGGAGGACCGTTTCAAAGAAGATACTCTCTGAGACGGGCATTGACCTCAACACGCGCGTTAAGGACCTCAAGGATGACGACATAGTAAAGATAAGGACCGTCATAGAGAGGGATTACAGGGTCGAGGGAGACCTCAGGCGCGATACGTCAATGAATATCAAGAGGCTGATAGATATAGGCAGCTACAGGGGACTCAGGCACCGCGCCGGGTTGCCTCTGAGGGGCCAGAGGACAAAGACCAACGCCCGCACCAGAAAGGGACCGAGAAAAATGGTAATGGGCAGGAAGAAGGAGGCATAGACTGTGGCTCAGAGAAAAAGGGCTGGCAAGAAGGAAAAGAAATATATAAATTCCGGGGCGGCGCATATTCAGGCGACCTTTAACAACACTATAGTCACTATAACCGACCCGGTTGGCAATGTTATCTCATGGGCCAGCGCCGGAAGCATCGGGTTCAAGGGCTCCCGTAAGGGAACGCTTTATGCCGCGCAGCTTACCGCTGAAGCCGCCGCCAAGCGGGCCGCAGAGGTTGGCATGAAGCAGGTGGACGTGTATGTGAACGGCCCCGGCTCGGGCCGCGAGGCGGCTATCAGGGCGCTCCAGGCGGCAGGCATGGAGGTTAATCTCATAAAGGACGTCACGCCCGTGCCGCACAACGGGTGCAGGCCTCCGAAGAGAAGAAGGGTTTAATATGGCAAGGTATAGAGAGGCATTATGCAGGATTTGCCGCAGGGATGGCGAGAAGCTTTTTCTGAAGGGCGGCAGGTGTTTTACGGACAAGTGCTCCGCGGAGAGGAGAAAATATCCGCCCGGGCAGCACGGCCAGAAAAGGGTCAAGCTTTCCGATTACGGCGTCCAGCTTAGGGAAAAACAGAAGGTAAGGGATATGTACGGGACGCTGGAAAGGCAGTTCAGGAGATACTTCAGCGAGGCCGAAAGGCAAAGGGGCGCAACGGGCGAGGTGCTGCTGCAACTCCTTGAGAGGAGGCTTGATAATGTGCTCTTCAGGCTCGGTTTTGCATCCAACAGAAGACAGGCAAGGCAGCTCGTCTGCCACGGGTTCTTTACGGTAAACGGCAGGACGGTGGACATAGCTTCGTATCTCGTATCCGCCGGAGACGCCGTGGCGGTGAAGGAAAAGGGAAAGGGCATTCCCTCCATAGCCGACAGCCTCTCGAAGGTTCTGCACCGGGGGGTGCCGGAATGGCTTGAGCTTAACAGCGAGGCCATGACCGGAAAGGTCTTGCATATCCCTTCACGGGAAGAGATACAGATGCCTGTTCAGGAGCAGCTCATTGTGGAGCTTTATTCAAAGTAAAGTTTAACTTCCAAGGCGAGGAGGCCTTATGGATCTAAAGAAAAAGGGTTTTCAGTTGCCGGAGAAAATCAGGTTCGATGAGGAGACCCTGACCGATACATACGGGAAACTTATAGCAGAGCCTCTGGAACGGGGTTTCGGCACGACGATAGGAAACGCCTTAAGGAGGATGCTGCTGTCTTCCATAGAGGGCGTTGCGGTTACCGGGGTAAAGATAAAAGGCGCACTGCATGAGTTTGCGAGCCTCAGCGGGGTCAAGGAAGATGTCATCGACATAATTCTCAATATAAAGAAGCTCAGGTTCAGCATGGCCGGCAGCGGGAAAAAGACCGTATCCGTCAGCGTAAAGGGACCCAAAGATGTCACGGGCGCAGACCTCAAGTGCGACAGCGATGTAGAGGTGCTTACGCCGGAACATCTGATTGCCACTCTGGATAAGGGCGCAGTCTTCGAGGCGGAACTCTACCTCAAGAAGGGGAAGGGCTATGTGCAGGCCGAGATGAACAAGGAGGAAGGACTTCCCGTGGACGTCATTGCCGTGGATTCCGCCTACAGCCCCACGAGGAAAGTTAATTTTTGGGTTGAAAAGGCAAGGGTCGGAAGGGCTACGGACTACGACAGGCTTGTTATGGAGATATGGACGGACAAGAGCATAACGCCGGAGAAGGCGCTTTCTCAGGCCGCCTCAATAATCTCGATGCACATGGACTATTTTGTATTTGAGGAAGAAGAGGAGGAGGCATCGGCGTCGGCGGCGTTCTCTTCGGAGGATGAACCCATATTTAATGAGAACCTCCTCAAGGGAGTTGAGGAGCTTGAACTTTCGGTCAGGGCGCACAACTGCCTGAAAAACGCAAGCATAAAGACCATCGCGGACCTTGTGCAGAAGACGGAGTACGACATGCTCCGGACAAAGAACTTTGGAAGGAAGTCCCTTAACGAGATAAAGGAGATACTGAACGGGATGGGGCTCCGGTTCGGCATGCGGGTGGATATGGATGCGCTTGAGAGTCATGGAGGCGGAAATGCGGCATAAGGTTGACGGCAGACTCTTCGGGAGGACTGCGAACCAGAGGAAGGCCCTTCGGAGGGGGCTTATGGTCGCTCTGTTTCAGCATCAGAGGATAGAGACCACCGTGGCCAAGGCCAAGGAGATAAAAAAGATAGCCGAAAGGGTTGTCACTATGGGCATAAGGGGAGACCTGCATTCAAAGCGTCTTGCCCTGTCCTATGTGCCGAACAGGGCTGCGATCTCAAAGCTGTTTTCAGAGATAGCCCCGAGGTTTTCCGGCAGGCCCGGCGGCTACCTGAGGATAGTACACACGAGGCAGAGGGTTAACGACAGGGCGCAGATGGCTGTGCTTGAGTTTGTGGACTACGAGGAGGTAAAGGAGGCCGGCAAGGAAAAGCCGGAACAGAAAGAGAAGCAGAAGCCTAAGAAGGCGGAAGCAACGAAAAAGCAGGAAAAAGAGGAGAAGTAGCAGCAGGTAAAAGTGGAAGACTTAAAAAAAAAATAATCAAACCCCTTTGAATAGGATTGACAAAGGGCACCCCGTTTAGTATTTTATTAATATCTCGGCAAAAGCAGATGCTTCATAAGCAAAATCTCCAAGGATAGGATAGACAGAGCGCCTACCAGGTTATATTTAGAAGCCCAATATACGGCATTAAGGAGTTTACATGGGAAACATCTCTATTTCCGAATTGAAAGAAAAGACCATAGACGAGCTTAACAAGGTTGCAAAAGAGCTCAGTGTAGAAGGCGCCTCAGGCCTGAAAAAGCAGGACCTTATCTTTGCCATACTTCAGGCGCAGGTCGAGAAGGCGGGCAATGTCTTCGGCTCGGGCGTGCTGGAGATACTGCCGGACGGTTTCGGCTTCCTGAGGTCGCCGGACTACAGTTACCTGCCAGGGCCGGACGACATATACGTCTCGCCCTCCCAGATAAGGAGGTTTAACCTCAGGACCGGAGACCTCATCACCGGCCAGATAAGGCCGCCCAAGGAAACCGAGAGGTATTTTGCGCTCCTTAAGGTCGAGGCGGTAAACCACAGCTCTCCGGAGGAAAGCATACAGAGGTCACTGTTTGACAACCTTATACCCTATTATCCGACCGAGAATTTAAAGCTCGAATACGAGTCGTCGGACTACTCGACGAGGGTGATGGAGCTTATCACTCCCATAGGGAAGGGACAGAGGGGAATGATTGTGGCCGCGCCGAGGACCGGCAAGACCATGCTCCTTCAGTCCATTGCAAAGGGCATAAAGAAAAACAATAAGGAAATCCATCTCATAATCCTCCTTATAGACGAAAGGCCGGAGGAGGTCACGGACTGGAAGAGGCAGGTGCCCGGCGCCGAGATAATCAGTTCCACCTTCGACGAGCCGCCCCAGAGGCACTGTCAGGTTGCCGAGATGGTCATAGAGAGGGCAAAAAGACTGGTTGAAGGCACCCGAGATGTGGTCATCCTGCTTGACAGCATAACGAGGCTTGCACGCGCCTACAACGCCGTCATACCGGCAAGCGGCAAGGTGCTCTCAGGCGGCCTTGACGCCAACGCCCTTCAGAAGCCCAAGAGGTTTTTCGGCACTGCAAGGAATATAGAAACCGGCGGTAGCCTCACTATCCTTGCCACCGCGCTTGTGGACACCGGAAGCAGGATGGACGATGTAATATTCGAGGAGTTCAAGGGCACGGGCATCATGGAGCTTCATCTGGACAGGAAGCTTGTGGAGAAGAGGATATTCCCGACAATAGACATGAACGCATCGGGCACGAGAAAAGAAGAGCTGCTCGTTGACAAGGACACGCTCAACAAGATGTGGATACTGAGGAAGGTGCTCAACCCCTTGAGCACGGTCGAGAGCATGGAATTCCTTCTGGGGAAACTGAGGGGGACGAAGAGCAACAAGGAATTTCTTGAGATGATGAACACATAACCGTGCGGCGCCGGAGAAGGCTTAAGAGATTTCTTATAGCCGGAGCCGTAGCAGGCGCAATCTTGACTGTCGCCATCTCCCTCCTTATGGATGTCCTCTATGCCGATGTTCTGGGAGGCACGTGGAGGGACGCTATAGTAAAAGACCTCATGACCTTTTTTTCGGTCTCGGTCTCAAGCGGCTCTTTTGTCGTTACGTTGACATTTCTTTTTATTCTATTGGTCCTCGGCTCTTTCGGCGCAGCGGCCGGGGTGATGTTCACGGTTTTTGTTTACAGGTTTCTTGAACTCCTTTTAAAAGAAAATGATAATCCTTGAGGATGACGGTTATTGCTTTGCCTGCGGCCCCCGCAATCCTTCGGGCCTCAAGCTGACCTTTTTGTCCTCTGCCGGGGAGGTCAGCGCCCGGTTCGTTCCCATAAAGGCGCATCAGGGGTATAAGGACATTGTCCACGGCGGGATAATCACGGCGGTTCTGGACGAGGCCATGGCAAAGGCGGTTATAGAGTCGGGGATTTATCCCGTTACCGCCGAGCTTACGGTCAGGTTTAAGGAGCCGCTTATGGTAGGGCAGGAGGCATCCGTCACTGCAAGGGTAGACAACACAGGCGGCAGGCTCATAGAGGCATCGGCATCGCTCGTAAGGGTGTCGGACAATAAAACCATAGCTACTTCAAAGGCAAAAATGCTGAAGGGTTCCTAATGGCCCACTACTAAAACATTGCAAGCACGCTCATCATTGCGATAGACCAGATTATATCGAGCGGGAGGTGCAACTCGCATGTGGAGTCAAACAGCAGGTCGGCCCTTGCCTGGAACTCCTTGTCCGAAAGCCATAGGATTAATGTGACCGGGACTCTGGGCATCGGAAAAAGCTCCACAGAGGCGTCTCCGTAGTCAAGCGCCCTTCCGCCTAATTCGAGCCCTTTTTTGATAAAGCCGTCCCTGTCGTCCCTGTATTTTTCAGATAGGTTCTCAAGCGGAAGCTGGTGCGTGCCCATAAAAAAATGATGCCCTCCTTTTACGCTCTGGGGCTTTATGAGCCTTCCCGATGCGGGTATGTCCTTGGCCCCGATAAGATACCAGAGGACCGAGTGGTTGAAGAAATATCCGAATCTATTAATGAGGTAATCCCCTCCTTGGCTCTGGCTTTTTAGTTCCCTCTTTTCGGGGGAGACGGAGAAGTCCGTGCCCAGAGACCTTATGATGTAGGAGGAGGTTTTATCGTCCAGCGAAACCGAGGCGTTTCCGCATACCTCGCCGGGGTTCAGACCCGAAAGCATCTCCCATGCCTTATCCGTTCCCGAAGACATTGATTATATTATCATAGGCCGTGCGATATGACCCCGACATCCATCATAGAAACTCCTTAAGGCTCAAGGGATGGGATTATTCGAGCGATGGGGCATATTTCATAACGATTTGCGCTTGGAAAAAGGAATGTATTTTCGTTGATGAGCGGATTAGACAGCTTGCCCTCGAACAATGGGACGGGATTCCCCTGAATTATCCGGCAGGACTATATAGTCCTTTCGGGCCTTATGCGCTAAAACTAATCTTTCTTGGATAGTGATTTTCTTATGCTGTCGAGTTTCTTCTGACTGTTTTTCACGCTCTCGTAAAGGTGCAAAACGAGTTCGTCCACCTCATTTATGATTTCCTCTCTTTCGGCCTTGCTCTTTGTAGATACCAGCTTAATTAGCCTTCGGGAAATAGTGCGTTTTGCCCCTAAAGCGCTCATGCCGCCATCGGAGTAGACGGTGAAGTAGATTTCGGCATAATTGTAAGCAGGAAAATCTTCTAACATTATCTTTTTTATTTGCTTCCCTTCTTTCGCAAGCCTTTTAATCGAGTCAGCATCTTTTTTGGGAATTTCCATTTAACACCTCCTAAAGAGTAATTGATGTTAGTTGATTATGAGGTCTGATGTCAATCGTGGACACCAATCGGCTCATGCCGCAAGCCTTTTCTCATAGAACATTTAGCGGACATCGGCTCGCGCATCGCGGAGGGTGTTTCGTAGGGGCGCCCCTACATAAACCGGCGCCTCCCCTCTTTACCCCCTTCTCCCCGCAAAGAGGCAAGGACTTGATTCCCCATCAACCGCGAGCTTTTGCGCGCCGCCCGGGAGCTCGGCCCGTGGTCAGGCCGACCGATTGCCGAGCCACCTTCATCAGACTGCGTAATGCGCTATTTACGGACTCGTCGTCCGGAAACGCGGCCGCGATATCCGGGCTTAGGAGAACAA
>JAUXOF010000068.1 GCA_030682405.1 Thermodesulfovibrionales bacterium | reverse complement strand
TTGTTCTTGCATCAGCTACTTTTGCAAGGAATAGAGTATGGAGGAGCGAGATAACCTTGTGGGAGGATATCACCAAAAAATCTCCCCGTGTTGCGTTGGGCCACAACAACCTCGGCCGCGCCTACTACTTTAAGGGCTTAACGGAAAAAGCCATAGAGCACTACCGGATTGCCGCCGGCCTCAGACACGATTATGCTGAGCCGCACTACAACCTGGGCGTTGCCTTCGAATCCAAAGGCTTAATCGACAACGCCATAGAGCGCTATCATATTGCGATAAAATTAAAGCCTGATTTTGCAGCGGCGCATAACGGTCTCGGCAATGCTTATCTTTCCAAAGGCTCATTCGATAACGCGGTGGAGCACTACGGGATTGCCGCGAGACTAAGGCCGGAATATGTAGATGCATATTACAATCTGGGCGTTGCCTATGGTTCTAAGGGGCTGCTTGATAAGGCCATAGAGTATTACCGGGCTGCCCTGGCGATAGACCCCGGCTATTCTAATGCGCACAACAACCTCGGCGTCATATACCTTGAAAAGGGGATTATGGACGAGGCCCGCAAGGAATTTGAAATAGCGCTACGGATTAACCCAAACCACTATCAGGCAAAACTGTACCTTGATTATATAAACAATTTGAAGTGAGTTCCAGTGACGGCAGGGGACGGGAAAGGCGGAAAGGGATGTTTTACTAATCAAGATTATAGACTGGAAATTTAATGCTGTGCTATACTGAAGTCGTCAAGGCGACGAGGAGCAACCAAAAATGTCTGGGCAGGTAAAATGGCCTTAGTAAACACGGAAAAAACAGCCGATGTGCAGGAGTTGCAGAGGCAGCTTCAATTCAACGAGAGGCTGAAATTCGTAGCATACAAGATACACTCCGCCAACAATATCAACGAGATATTAATCAAGCTCAAAGACGCTATTTTAAACCTCTTTGATGCAGAAAGAATTACCATATACCTTGTTGACCCCGTAAAAAGGGAACTTGTCTCCAAATACCTTGTGGGCACAGGCATCAAGGAGATACGAGTGCCTGTCTCGCCTGCAAGCATTTCGGGATACACCGCGTATACATCGAAGATTTTGAACATTTCCGATGTGCATAACGACGAAGAGCTGAAAAAAATAGACCCAAACCTGCATTTCGACAAGTCATGGGACCAGAAATCCGGATTCACCACAAGGCATACGCTTTCGGCGCCGATACATTTCGAGGGCAAGCTCCTGGGGGTCATCCAGCTTATAAACAAAAAACACGGCCCTGCATTCACAAAACTGGATGAAAGGAGCATCATCGAGATAGCCCGAGTACTCGGAATCGCCTTCCGTAACCAGTCAAAGATGATACACACGCGCTTTGACCATCTCGTCAGCGTCAATATCATCACCGAGGTCGAACTGAGAAACGCCGTAGCAACCGCAAGGGAGCAGAAAAAGGATATCGAGACCGTCCTTATGGAGAGTTACAAGGTCAAAAAATCCGATATAGGCACATCCATAGGCCAGTTCTACGGCTGCAAGTTCATTGAATACGACAATAAAGTGCTCATTCAGAGGGAACTCCTTAAGGGCCTTAACCTCGCATACCTGAAAAAATCGTTATGGCTGCCGATGTCATTTGCCGACGGAAAGGCCGCCATCCTGATAGACAACCCAAAAGACCCCAAAACCCTTGAGATAAAAAGCCTGATTAAGGCCAGAGAGTACGAATTCAATGTGGCAACAAAGGATGACATCCTTAAATTCATCCAGAATATAGAGACGGATGTAAAAGAAAGCCTGGGCTCCATCACGGACATCCTTGCCGAGATGGACGTAAAGGAGGAAAAAGCCGAGGCCGACCTCGGAGACGGCACGGTGGATGAAAACGCAGGCGCCATCGTCAGGCTCGTAAACCAGATACTCATAGACGGTTACGAAAAGGGCGCATCGGATATCCACATAGAGCCGAGCAAGGCGAAAAAGACTACCTCTGTGCGTTTCAGGATTGACGGCACCTGCATGAAACACCTTGAACTGCCGCTCAGCCACAGCAACGCCGTGGTGTCCAGAATCAAGATTATGTCCAATCTCGACATCTCCGAAAGGAGGCTGCCTCAGGACGGTAAAATCAAATTCATCTACAAGGACAAGCCTGTCGAACTCCGCGTGGCCACGCTTCCCACGGTCGGGGGCGAGGACGTGGTAATGAGAATCCTTGCCTCAAGCAAGCCGATGACCCTTGATGAGCTTAACCTCTCGGAGGCAAATTACAAGCGCTTCAAAGAGGTAATCTCCTACCCATATGGAATCGTCCTTGTTGTCGGGCCCACGGGTTCGGGCAAGACCACGACGCTTCATTCCGCGCTCGGCTATATAAACACCCCCGACAGAAAGATATGGACTGCGGAAGACCCGGTTGAAATCACTCAGGAGGGCCTTAGGCAGGTGGAGGTGAAGCCCAAGATAGATTTCAATTTTGCAAGGGCAATGCGGGCATTTCTCAGGGCCGACCCGGACGTCATCATGGTGGGCGAGATGAGGGATCACGAGACAGCGGCCATAGGCATAGAGGCGTCACTCACGGGTCATCTCGTATTCAGCACCCTCCATACCAACAGCGCGCCTGAGACAATCACCCGCCTTATAGACATGGATATAGACCCGTTTAATTTCGCGGATGCCCTCCTCGGCATCCTTGCCCAGCGTTTGGCGCGGACATTGTGCAAAAAGTGCAAGGAGCCTTACAATCCTTCAGCCGAGGAGTTTGGGTCCATGGCAAAGGCCTACGGCAAGGAATTCCCGGAACTCGGCATAAATTACAGCGATAAACTCACGCTCTTCAGGCCCAAGGGATGCGGGGATTGCAACAACACCGGTTACAAAGGCAGGCTCGGAATATACGAACTTTTGACCGGGACGAAAGAGATAAAATCCGTCATTGCAAAAGGGGGCTCCGTGGTGGAGATAAGGGCGCAGGCCATAGAAGACGGGATGAGAACCCTCTTTCAGGACGGCATTTCCAAGGTCTTTAAGGGGCTTACCGATTTCAAGCAAATCCGAAGCGTCTGCATGAACCAGTAGGGCATTACGATTTAGGGTGTGCCCCTCTATTTCCCCTTGACCTTTTTTATGGTGTCCTGCACGCGCGAGTAGAAGAAGTCCTGCAGTTTTTCCAGCACCAGAGGGTTTTTCTCTATCACTTCCTCAACGAGCGGCCTGTCAATCTCATAAGCCTCAAGCCTGTCTTCGGCTATTACAGAGGCCGTTCGCGGCCTTCCCGTAAGAAACGCAACCTCTCCGAAGACATCGCCTTCGCTTAGTGTGGCAAGCTCTATCTTCTTGCCGAGTATATGGGCTATGACCTTTGCCCTGCCCGTTTTGATGACAAACATCGAGCCCCCACCAATATCGCCCTCGGCCACGGCGCTGCAGCCTGCCTCGTATACCCTGAGGGGGGCCCTTCCGAGTATCTCCTCGGACTCTTCCACGGTCAGGGAGGAAAATATGGCCGGCACATGGGGATGTTCGGCCTCCTTGGCAGGCTCTGCGGCCTGAGGGGGAAGGGTTATAGCTTCCCATGAAGAAAAATCCGTCTCAGGAGAAGGCTGCTCCGCAGTTGCCTCTTCCTCATAAGAAGGAAAACTGAGCGCCTGAGATTGCTCTTGGGCAGCAGGCTCAATGCCTGCAATCCGGGATGCGCCTGCCTTTGACGATTCTATTTCCATTAGTAGCTCGGTGGATTTTTTAATGGTCTCATAATCATCCGGGTCAACCCTTAATATCAGCTTATAGATTGCCAATGCCTTGTGCTGAAACCCGCTTTCTATGAGATGGCATGCGGCCTTGTGGTATGCGGAGACTGCCCCAGCCGCCTGCCCTGTCCTTTGGAGCAGGTCTCCTATTTTGAGGTAGACATTTGGGTTTGAGGGTTCAATTTCCTTAATGGCGTTGAGGGTCTCAAGGGCCTTGGGCCATTCCTGCCCCTTTAAGGCGTTGAAATACGCCTCCCAGTGTTTTTTTGTATCCTGTGCCTGCTTTTTCCCGGTAAGTTTCATCAAATAGCAGTATAGAGCAATGAAAAGACCGGTGTCAATCGTTCTCACTTTGCCCTAAAATAGGGATAGAGTTTTCTTAGAACGGACGGCAAATTTGGGACTTTGGAGAAGAGCCGAAATAATTTTACGCTATCCCCTGCTTTAGGATGTCATGGAGGTGTATAATTCCCGCGGCCCTGCCCTGTTCGTCAAACACGAGGAGGGCGGTGATGGAGTGTTTTTCCATTATGGACAATGCCTTTGCCGCAAGCTCGCCGGAGTTTATCGTCTTAGGGTTTTTTGTCATCACTTCCCCTGCCTTCATCTGGAAGAGACCCTGCCCCCATTTCTCTATGCCCCTTCTTAAATCTCCGTCTGTTATGACCCCCAGCACTATGCCTTTTTCGTCTGTAACCGTAGTCAGCCCAAGTCTCTTTGAGGACATCTCGATTACCGTTCTGCTCATCGGGTCCTCGGCGGATACGCGCGGCAGGGCATCGCCGGTTTGCATCAAATCCGAGACCTTGATGAGGAGCTTTTTGCCCAAGTTTCCGCCCGGATGGTAAGAGGCGAAGTCCTCAGCATTGAAGCCTCTTTTGATAAGGAGCGCCACTGCCAGCGCGTCCCCCATTGCTATGGCCGCAGTCGTTGAGGCCGTGGGCACTATTCCGAGAGGGCATGCCTCCTCATCCACGGAGACGTCTATGTTGACGTCGGCAGCCTTGGAAAGGGTCGATGCCGGGTTGCCGGTCATGGAGATGAGGCCGACACTGAACCGCTTAAGATAGGGTATCAATCCTACAATCTCCCCGGTCTCTCCGCTGTTTGAGATTGCGATTATCACGTCGTCCTTTGTCACCATGCCGAGGTCTCCGTGCCCGGCCTCTGCCGGGTGCATGAAGAACGAGGGGGTGCCTGTTGACGCCAGAGTTGCGGCTATCTTCTTGCCGACAAGTCCTGACTTGCCCATGCCTGTTACAACGACCCTGCCTTTAGAGAGGTAGATGATGTCCACCGCCTTTTCAAAGTCGCTGTTGATTCTTCCGGCAAGGCTCATGACAGCCTCGGCCTCTATTTTCAAAACCCTTCTTGCTTCATCGAGCAGGTTCATGCCATCTCCGATAATTTCTTTACGGCCTTAAGCAGCCCCTCAACCTCTCCGAGGGGTATCATGTTGGGCCCGTCGCAGAGCGCCTTATCCGGCTCCGGGTGCACTTCCATAAAGAGGCCGTCCACCCCCACCGCCACAGCGGCCCGCATCAGCGGGCCTGCAAACTCCCTCTGCCCGCCCGATGAGGAGCCCCGGCCCCCCGGAAGCTGGAGGCTGTGCGTGACGTCGAATATCACCGGGTAGCCGTATGACCTCATTATGGGTATGCCCCTGAAGTCCACCACGAGGTTATTATACCCGAAGGACGTGCCCCTTTCGGTGATGAAGAGGTCTTCATTGCCGGTTGATGTGAACTTCTCTATTATATTTTTTACGTCCCACGGCGCAAGGAACTGGCCTTTTTTTATGTTCACAGGCTTTCCGGTTTCCGATGCGGCGATTATCAGGTCTGTCTGCCTTGAAAGGAACGCGGGTATCTGTATCGCATCAAGCACTTCGGAGGCAGGTTTTACCTCTTCGGCGGAATGCACGTCGGAAATCACGGGGATGTCGAATTTGCTCCTTATGTCTGAAAGCATCCTCAGGCCTTTTTCCATGCCCGGCCCCCTGAATGAGCCGATGGAGCTTCTGTTTGCCTTATCGTATGAGCTTTTGAATATAAAAGGAAGCCCCAGGTCCCTGCATATCTCCTTCAGGCCTTCGGCAGTCCTGAAGGTTATGTCCTCGCCCTCTATGACGCATGGCCCGGCTATTATAAGCGGAGGGTTCCCCCCGCCGAACCTGACATTGCCTATGACTATCTGTCTCATCTACTGGGGATTGTTTCCTTTGATGTATTCGGTTTCCTCAAAGAGCCCGCGCTTTTCCTTGAGCGCTGCGGCTATGAAGGCCTTAAACAGGGGATGCGGCTCCGCCGGGCGTGACTTGAATTCAGGGTGGAACTGGCAGCCAAGAAACCACGGATGGTCCTTGAGCTCTATAATCTCCACGAGTTCTCCGTCCGGGCTTACGCCGCTTATCAGCATCCCGTTTTTTGAAAGGACGTCCCTGTATGCGTTGTTGAACTCGTAGCGGTGCCTGTGCCTTTCGGATATCTCCTTCTGCCGGTATGCGGCATAGGCCTTGGTGCCGTCGGCAAGCACGCAGGGGTACGCCCCGAGCCTCATGGTCCCGCCTTTTTCCGACCCCTCGGTCCTCTCCTCCATCTTGCCGGCTCTGGGGTTGTACCATTTCTCAAGAAGGTATATCACCGGGTCTGCGGCGTCGAGGTCGAACTCTGTGCTGTTGGCCTTAAGGCGGCATGCGTGCCGGGCAAATTCTATGACCGCGCACTGCATACCGAGGCATATGCCGAAATAAGGGATTCTCTTGACCCTTGCGTATCTTATCGCCTCTATCTTTCCCTCTATGCCCCTATAGCCGAACCCGCCGGGAACCAGTATGCCGTCTGCGTCGGAGAGGTATTTATCTGCGCCGTGGGCCTCTATCTCCTCGGAGTCCACCCACTCAAGGCGAACCCTTGCGTCGTTTGCTATGCCGCCGTGGCCGAGGGCCTCTATGAGGCTTTTATATGAGTCCTTGAGCCCGACGTATTTTCCGACGATTGCTATTGTGACCTTGCTCTTCGGTTCTTTAATCTTCATTACGATATCTTTCCACACTGCGAGGTCGGGTTCCTTTGTGCTGAGATTCAATTTCCTGCCTATGAGGTAATCGAGCCCCTCCTCATGCAGGGCAAGCGGAACCTCGTAGATGTTCTCGACATCCATGGCCGAGATAACGGAGTCGGGGTCGAGGTTGCAGTGAAGCGCTATTTTTCTTTTTATGTCGGGCGGCAGAATCTTTTCCGTCCTGCAAAGGAGGATGTCGGGCTGAATACCTATCTCCCTCAGTTCCCTGACGCTGTGCTGTGTGGGCTTTGTCTTAATCTCACCGGATGTCTTTATGTAAGGCACGAGCGTAAGGTGCATGTAAAGGACGTTTTCCCTGCCCACGTCGTACCTCATCTGCCTGATGGCCTCAAGAAAGGGCAGGCCCTCTATGTCTCCGACTGTGCCGCCTATCTCCACTATGACCACGTCAAAGCCGTTTGCAACGGATTTTATTGCCGAGCGTATCTCATCGGTTATGTGGGGGATGACCTGAACCGTGTCGCCGAGATAGTCCCCCCGGCGTTCCTTTGTGATGACGTTATAGTAGATTTTTCCGGTTGTGAAGTTGTTTGCCTGCGATGTCCTTACGCTGGTGAACCTTTCGTAGTGGCCCAGGTCGAGGTCCGTCTCCGCCCCGTCGTCCGTGACGAAGACCTCGCCGTGCTGGAAGGGGCTTAAGGTGCCGGGGTCAACGTTGATGTAAGGGTCGAGCTTCTGAATCGTTACTGTTATGCCTTTTGTCTCAAGCAGCGCTCCGGTGGCTGCGGCGGCTATGCCCTTGCCCAGAGAGGAAAGAACGCCGCCGGTTACAAAGATGTATTTAGGCATTTCTCCACCTTTTCCATGTCCGCGGGCGTGTCAACCCCGATTGCGTCAAAAGAAGTCTCCCTGATTTTAATCCTCATCCCGGCCTCAAGCGCCCTCAGTTGTTCGAGCCTCTCAATCTCCTCAAGCCTCGATGCAGGCATTTTAGAAAGCCTCATGAGGATGTCTTTTCTGTAGCTGTAAATCCCTATGTGCTTATAGACCGCAGAGTCCGAGCCGTAAACATAAGAGGGTGTAGGACGCTTCCATGCGTCCCTGTGATACGGTATCGGCGCCCTCGAAAAATAAAGGGCAAACCCTTCTTTATCGAATGCCGCCTTGACGACGTTGGGGTCGAGTATCTCTTGCCGTCTTTCGATTTTTTTGGCCAGCGTTCCCATGGACG
The DNA here is from genome assembly GCA_030682405.1 of Thermodesulfovibrionales bacterium. Taxonomy (GTDB): domain Bacteria; phylum Nitrospirota; class Thermodesulfovibrionia; order Thermodesulfovibrionales; family JdFR-86; genus JAUXOF01. The sequence goes on along the minus strand of JAUXOF010000068.1, from coordinate 788 downwards.
CCCTTTCGTCCCCGAGGATATCTATGACGTCGTCTATCATCTCCGGCCTTATGAGGGGCTCGTCCCCCTGAACATTCACAATTATATCATAATCCATTGTAGCGGATGCCTCGGCAATCCTGTCCGTGCCGGAGGCGTGGCCGGCAGAGGTCATCACGGCCCTGCCGCCGAATGAGACGACCGCATCGAATACCGCATGGCTGTCCGTTGCAACCACTACCCCGGAGGCAAGCCTTGAGCGCATGGAGTTTTCATATACGTGCCTGATAAGGGGTTTTCCCTTGAGGAGCGCAAGGGGCTTTCCCGGAAACCGGGTCGAATCGTATCTTGCAGGGATTATTACGATAGCGGACATTGGTCTATATTATATAAAATTATCGCGACAAATTCCCGTTAAAATATATCCCCCCGAAAATAGAGATAGAAAATAGTTTTTCTTTATAAATCCTCACCCCTTTATGAATCTCTATCGCCGGATTTGGGGTTGGTAAGGCATTTGACAACTTTTTTGTTTTATGTTTAAATATCCCTGCCTTTAAAGATAGCACCGAGAGGCTGATAAGGCAAAGGAGGGGCGGCTACGGGCCGCAGCGAAATGACACTAAACGAGAAAAAAATGACCTTCTCCGTGGTTTTCGGGGAGGGTTTTTTTATGCTCAAAAAACGGGGAAGACATGCCTAAGGTGCTGCTCGATAAGGCAGAGATAGACAGGGCGCTTGTAAGGGTAGCCCATGAGATAATAGAGAGGAACAAGGGCGTTGAAAACATCTGCCTTGTGGGAATCCAG
>JAUXOF010000062.1 GCA_030682405.1 Thermodesulfovibrionales bacterium | reverse complement strand
AAGCCTGTCCCTCAGAAGCCCTGCAAACGGCTCCCTTCCCGAAACTCCGGTGACAGAGCCATCTCTTACGGTCAGGGCAACAGGGGATAAAAGCCGCCTCGTAGGCGCCCATTCAAGAACAAGCCTGCCTGTTGCCGTGCCCTCAAGGGGCGCAAGAAAAACCTCTCCGGCAGGCAGGTTTCCGAAAGACCCGGGTCTTGCCAGCTCGCCGGTGTCCGCATGGGCCTTTCTTCCCTTTTTGGAAAAAGAGATGTCCGTGCCGTTTGGGGTCTGTATCTCTATGGAATCGGCCCTTCCCACCTCCCTTGCGATGAGCCTTGTTCTTTTTCCAAGGGCCTTGTAGTCAACAGCCATTGCGCCTTCAAGCATCCTGACGTCAAAAAGCGGCATACTTACATACCTTGCGCCGCAGACCTTTGTAAGGAGGTTTCTGAAGGCGGTGTGGCTTGTGGAATAATTGGAAAGAGCGATAACCGCATCCACTGCATGCCTTTTGTGTTTAAGGATTATGCCTTCGGCGTTCTTGAGTTTTAAGTCATCGGCCTTTTTTGAAAGTATGGGGGCTAAAAGCCCTTCAGAGCGCAGGGCTGAGACAGCCTTTTTGCCGAACGCAAGCTCCCAGAGTTTTTTCGGAGGCTCCTTGGCGTGGACGCATGTGGCCGGATACTCGCAGAAGATTATCTCCTTTGCAATGCCCCTTCCGAGTTCCGCTGTAATAAGAGAGATGTCCCTGAGGTTCCGCCTTCTTGTCAAATCCTCTGGCTCAACGGCCTCATGCGGCGAGGGCTTGTCCGTGAAGACCAGAACCCTTTCGGACCTCTTCACCCTGAGATTGACCCTGTAGATGTCCCTTATCGGGTCTGCAAGTCCGATAGTTTTTCACCCTTGATTAGAGAGGGGGTGATGAAGATTAGAAGCTCCCTCTGTGTTTCATTCTTGCTCTGCCTCTTAAAGAGCCATCCGAGCACGGGGATTTTTGAAAGGAAAGGGATTCCGCTCTCCCCCTTAGATTCATTCTTTTTGTATATTCCGCCGATGACAATAGTCTCGCCGTCTTTAACAATAAGCTGTGTGCTAGCCTCGCGCGTGTCCTTTGGAGGGGGCATGCCTCGTTCCTGCTGGGCACGGTTAAACTCATCCTGTTTGGTATTTATTACCATTAAAATCATCTCGTTTGCTATAGCCCTCGGCTTGACCTTAAGTGAAAGAAGCGCCTGTCTTGTGTCCCATGAAGTCGTGGTCACCCCCTCTGCGGTTGTTGTTACAGGCGTAAGGATTTCCTCGCCGCTCGTAATGAGGGCCTCGTTGTTCTCAAGAACTCTGATTTTTGGGCTTGACACTGTTTTTGCATTTCCAGAGGACTCAAGGGCTGTAAGCTGGACATCCAGCTTGAATTTATCCGCAATATACCCCAGCCCCAAGATGCCGGCAGGCGTCCCTGCGGCCATAGGCAGGTTTACCGTAAAGTCCGTAGCCGTCTCGCCCCGCCTGTACTGGGCGCCCCACTGAATCCCAAGGTTTTTTTCGTGCAAGGTGCTTACCTCCACTATCCGCGCCTCTATCATTATCTGGGCAGGCTCCACATCCATATTGCCGATAAGCTCCCCTATCTTGTCAACGACGCGGGGCATATCCCTTACGATAATCGAATTCGTGGATTCAACCGGTATGACCTGTCCCTTCTCGCTCAAAAACCCGTTTAACGCTCCTATGGATTTATCAACAGTCCTTAAGTATTTGAGCCTGAACTCCCTGACGACCACGTCCTCCTGCTTCTTTAGAAAATCGCTCATCGGCTCTATGAGGAGGAGGTTTCCTTTAATGAGCCTGTAGCCGTAACCCTTGCTCCTTAAGATGGAGTCTATGGCGTCCCAGAGCGGGACATCCCTTATGCTCACAGTCACAGTTCCTGAGATGCTGTCGTCTACGATTATGTTTATGCCGTGTTCCTGACTCAGGGCCCGCAAGACGTCTTTGAGGTCAACGCCTCTTAGCTCTATGGAGATGAGCGGTCCTTTTGCCCCGGCATCAGGCTGGGCCGCAGCCTTGGCAGGGGATGCGGATGCAAGCAGCATAAATACGAAAGCCGCGGTAACCGCAGATTTTCTAAAAGCTCCGGCCATAGGATTGCCTCCCCTTTTAATCCGGACGCTCATTTTAAGCCTCTGAGCGCAAACCTGTCTATGCCGAGAAGGAACTTCCCGCCGTTCTTCTCAAGGAGCACATTGTCCCCTGAGATGTCTGCAATCTTAAAGCCGGATACCATGTCGCCCTTCCTCAGAAACTCCCCGTTTATTATCGCCACCGCCTTGCCCCCATCTGATATTATACCGCTTATCTTGATAACAGGCATCTGCTCTTTCAATGCCTCCGGCCTTTTGAACCTGTCATCGTATTTTATGAAGGGGTCCCTGCCCCATTTTGACTCAGGGGCCTTCCTCAGATGCGCCAATTTTATATCAGATACCTGCGAGCCTGAAGTCTCTGCATAAGACGGCCAAAAAGGGGCTGTCATTGCTGTAATTACGGCGATGACCGCTGCCCTGTTTATGAAATTCGAGCCCTTCATTTCTTCTCCAGATACGTCACGGCTTTAATAATGGCCACCCCGGAGGGGTAGACCGCATCGTTGGTCTCAAACCTCAGGGACTCTATAAGAAAAAGCCTGTGTTTTGCGCTGAGATACGCGACGAAATCGTAAAGCTGCTTGTATTTCAGCCTAAGCTCAAGCTTAAGCCTCATCTCAATAAAACCTTCCTTCTCGCTGACAGCCTCAGGCGCTATTGATATGAAATCCACCCCGAGTTCGGTTGCCCTTGTGCTTATGGAGCGGAAAATCCCGTGAAGGTCGTCGGCCTTGGGAAGCATGACGGGTTTCAGCCGGGGAGCCGCAGCAGCAACCTGCCGGGACTGCTCTGTGAGGGAGGTCTCAAGCGCGGCAGCCTCATTCTGGAGGTCTGAGAGACGCTGCTTTTCCATCCGCAGGGCCTTCTCGGAAGGAGAGTACAGGAGCACATACGGCGCAATCACGATAAGGGCGACGACGGTCATAATACCGATGACCTTCTCCCTTCCTGAGAGCTTCTCGAGCCTTGCTTTAATGGTCTTTATATCCACTTTATTTTCACCCTCAGTTCAAACACCGCATCCGTTTCGCCCTTTTGCGAAAACACCACCTCCACATCCGAAAAATATCTGGATTCCTCAAGTCCTCCTATGAAATCCGCAACAGCGACCTGTGTTTTGGAAAACCCCTTGATGCTCATGGAAATTCCCCCGCCGGAGTCTTTTATGTCTATAAGACTGAGCCATACCTTCTCAGGCGTTATGTGCGAAAGCTCCCAGAGCACCATGTCCCACGGCGGCGTCTGCCCAAGCTTTACGGCTATGCCCTGTCCCTCCGGCGTGACAATGGGTTCCGGCAGGGGCAGGCCGACGATTTGGCTGCGCAGGCCCGCGACCTTTTTATCCGTCTCATCTATGGCTGCTCGAATACTCTTTGCCTCTGAAAGGTTGTATGCCCAGAGGCCGCAGATGACCGCAAGGTAGAGCAAAATCCCTGCGCCGGCATAAAAGGCCATGCCTCTGGCGATTCGCTCCTTCTTGCCGGCAGGCAGCAGGTTAAGGGTCTTTTTCACTCAGACCTCCCTGCAAGCCCCACTGCCACGGAAAACCTCGGGCCGAGCCGCCTCATGGTCTCATCCGCCATGACAAGGCCTTCAAACGGGTCCGGCACGCTCACCGGCATGTCAAGGGCGCGCAAGAAATAACTCCTTACGCCCGGGTTTATCGCAACCCCCCCGGTAAGTATGACATCTGAGAAGGTCTTCTCCTTGAAATTTGCCTGATAGTAATCCATGGAGCGGGTGACTTCTCTCAGGAATTCATCGAGGGGAACCTTTAACTCATCCTCCCCGCCTTCCATCAATATCTTTTCAGCTTCCTCTGCGCCGGCCCCCCCGTCCTTAAAATGCTGTTTTATGAAATCGCCTCCGAGCTCAACTGTCCTTGTTATGCGCAGCACCCCGCCCTTTATTATATTTATCTCTGTCGAGAGCCCGCCTATGTCAAGTATTATCGCATTGCCCGGGGACCGGGGTTTAAGCGACCTTATGAGACACATCGGGCTGACATCCACGGCAGTCACATCAAGACCCGCTTCCCGGAACGGGAAAAGATACCTCTGTACAGCCCTTCTTTCCGCCGAGGCGAATGTAACTGCAATGCCCTCGGCAGTCTCCACCGCGACATAATCATGCACCGCCTCTTCAAGCGGGTACGGAAGCTGTCTTTTTATCTCCCACTTCACAGCCTCCTTTAGCTCGGCATGCGGCATAGGAGGGAAGTTTACGGCCCTCACGAATGCAAGCTGCGCCGGAAGCTGGACAACCCCCTGCCTGCCCTGTGCGCCGATGCTGCTTAAGAACTCACGGAGCGCGCCTATCAGAAACGCCTCGTTTTCCCTTATTTCCTTTGGTATGTCGGCATAGGCGGCAAGAACTACTTTTTTACCCTTGACCTCGGCAACCTTAATCGAGCTGCCGCCGAGGTCCACTCCCAACTGGACCGGCCGGAAAAACCCCACTAATCAGTACCTCTTTGCAAAATAATACGCCATGAAGAACATGAACGCGGCAATTATCATAAGCGATATGCCGAACCCTATCCTGTATGAGAAAGTGATGGTGTCTACCCTGGCTATCATCCTTGCGGATAGTTCGTTGAGCCTCTTAAGCACGGAAGGCATAAACAGGAGTAGAAAACCCATTAGAAATGCAAGCGCCCCTATGGTTACGGCAAAGGTCACAGCAGTCATAAAAGCCTCCTTTTAAAGTTATACTTTAAAAGAATAGCCTTTAAACCGTAAAATGTCAAGGTTTTTTGGCACATCAAAGAGCCCAAAATGTCAACGCTTTTCTAAGGCAGGGCAGATGACCCATGCGGCTCTCACCCTTAACTCTGATAGTGACTGAGGCGTTACATAAGCTTACCCCACTCACTTAGAAATTCCCTTTCTTTTTCCTCATCGCCTTCGAACAAAAAATAGTTCAAGCCCGATGCGAAATCCAAGCGTATTTTCGGAAAATAATTATTGGGTTTATCTTTATCTAACTTAAAATGATATTCCATAGGTTTAATCCCCTCTTCTTTTAATTTCAGTAAATACCATAGGAGGAGAACGGCATGTTTTTCATCGGGTTTAATCTCAATTTGTTTTCTTACAATATTAAGAATACTTTCAAGGATAATTTGCTTTATCTGATGGGGATCGTTTTCGTGATAAATTCTTTCAGCGTATTCTGTAGGATGGTAATGTTTTTTTCTCTCCTCCTCCACCAAATTATTAATTAACCCAAGCTGACAAGAAAGCCTGAGGAAGTCGTTAAAATTATTTAGGAAGGGTTTAAATTCTTCACGATACAAATAGCCTTCTTTCTTCCCTTTCACTTTCTCTACGGTCTTTTTTATAAATCCGGGCAAACGATTTAAAGGCGTTTCCCCAATAAGGACTCTGCTTGCAGATAGCGTATTATCTTTAATTGGTTTCCCCCGATAAATAAAGTCTTTTCCCTCGTCATGGATTTTCAGCATGTTGTCCCTTCCTTCCGTTTCTGTGGATGACTCTCCTCTCATCCACTCGTCGATTTCTTTTTTGTTAAACCGCGGCTCTCCAAGTCGAGATGAAAAGGGAATGCCTTTTTGTTTGATTAAAAAACGAATTTTACTTTCTGGTAGTCCCAAATATTCACTTAATTCTTTTACATTCATCCATTCCTTCATAACCTCATCTCCTTTAAATCTTATGCTAATCTTATTTAAACATATTAAATCATATTAAACATTCTTGTCAAGATAAATTTTAAAATAAATTCTATCTTAGTTCGCATGAACTGATTCCGCCATGCGGTTCAAGCTATGCTATAATCCAGTACGCCATGAAAAAGCCGAACGGGAAAAACATAGAAACCTCTCTTGAACTGCTTGAGCTTGCGTTGGCCCTGAAAAAGGGTGTTCGGAAGGCCGCCCGGAAAAACGGGAAGAAGTAGTGCCCGTAGTCGAGGCATTCAGAAATGCCGTTTCGCTTCTTGACGAACTTCGGGCTGGCGGGACAATAAAGGATTACGCGCTTATCGGCGGGCTTGCCCTTTCTGCGTGGACGAGGCCGAGAACAACCAGAGATGTCGATGTAGTCGTGCTCCTTCATAAAGACGTCTCGTGGAAAAATCTTTCCTCGGATATCGAACACCGTTTCCATAAAAGAGTCTTCCTTCAGGAAGGGAATCAGCGGACTCATATAAAAGAAAAACTCTCCTTTATTTTCGGGCAGATAGAAATAGACCTTATAAGCGCAAGGGGGTTTAAATTGGCGCAGAAAGCCATAGAGCACGCCCTGCCGACTGATGTGTTCGATAAGCGCGTGAAGGTGGCCACCCCTGAATATCTCATACTTCTTAAACTCCTGCCTTTGTCGGAACAGGATAGCGTTGATATAAAGCGGCTTTTGAAAAAAGCCGATATAAAAAAAGTGATTGAATTGGCAAAAACATTTCATCTAACCGTTAAGCTCGAACCTTTTTTGAAAAATTAGCCCCCCTCTTTTCTTCCGCACACCCGGCGGATGGGCTATACTATTTCATATGAGGTACACGGAACTCACAAGCCCGCAGAACCCGCTGATAAAGGAGCTTGTCAAAATCCGAAACAGGCCGGCAGGGTACAGGCATAAGGAGTTCATCATAGAGGGGCCGCATCTTATAAGGACGGCTATTGCCTCCGGCGCACCGGTAAAAAAAGTCTTTTTCACGGAGGGCTTCGCAGGCAAAAAAGAGGGCGGGAGGCTTCTCAGGGAGCTTCAGAAAAAGGATTTGGAGATGTTTGAGATTACGGAAAACATACTCCGTAAAATTACGGACACCGAGGCGCCTCAGGGGATAGTTGCGTTGTCATCGTATGCCCCCCTGAGGCTTGAAGACCTGTCTTTTAAAGACATCCCTCTTATAGCCGTAAGCGACGGGGTCTCGGACCCCGGCAACATGGGCGCCATGATACGGACGGCTGACGCCGCAGGCGCGGATGCGTTTATCGTGCTTCCCGGCTCGTGCGACCCGTTCATGTCCAAGTGCCTGAGGGCGTCACAGGGAAGTGTCTTTAATATCCCGGTTGTAAACGCCGAAATGAAAAACCTTATAGATTGGCTTAGGGGGGGAAACATAGAGATTGCGGCAACGCATCAGAAGGCCGGGCACTCAATCTACGATGCGGACTTAAGCGGGCCTCTGGCCATTATTTTTGGAAACGAATCAGAGGGGGTAAGCGCGGAGATGAGGGCTGCGGCGGATATGGAGATAGGGGTTCCGATACCCGGCAGGGCGGAAAGTCTGAATGTGGCTTCCGCAGCAGCAGTCATCATTTTTGAGGCAGTCAGGCAGAGGGGGCCAGCAGTGAATTTAGGCGTTTAGCGCCCCGGCTTCCTTCTCTGTTGCTATCATCTTGGGAGGAAGCCATTTGCCGCTTTTATCTTTCTTATAGTTTGACTCTTCAAGGATATCTTTAATAGTGCCCATCTTTTCGGCCTCTTCAAGGAAAAGCCTCACGGCGGTCTTTAGCATTTCCTTAGCGTGTTCGACGGTATTGCCGCAGCTTGATATATCAAGCTCGGGACAGTAAGCCACAAAGGTGTTATTTTCCTTAAAGACCATCATGTCGAACTCAATGCTTATCATTTTCCCTCCTTAAAAACATCATTATGTTATCTATATTATTCCTAAGAAATTATAGCACAGGGCAGGGCCGAAAGTTTCCTTTTAGGTAGCCTGGCCGCGCCCCTAATCCCCGGGGGGCGAGCCGCCTTCGACGACGCTTCCGATTTTACGGAGCCTTCTGTATCTTTCCTCTATGAGCTTTCCCGGCTGTTTTGTCTTAAGCTCGTCAATTGCCCTTGCTGCGGTCTCAAGCACCCTGTCCGCCTGTGCCTGCGGCTCCCTGTGCGCGCCGCCAAGAGGCTCCGGTATTATCTCGTTTATAATCTTAAACTCAATGAGGTCATGCGCGGTGAGCTTAAGCGCATCCGCGGCCCTTGCAAAATCGGCTGACGACAGGTCGCCGTTTTTGTTCCAGAGTATCGCCGCGCACCCTTCCGGGGATATGACCGAGTAGACGGAGTGCTCAAGCATGTAGAGCCTGTCCGAAACCCCGATGGCGAGCGCCCCGCCGCTTCCGCCCTCTCCGATGACGATTGAGACTATGGGGGTTCTCAGGCGGGACATCTCCATGAGGTTTACGGCTATGGCCTCTGCCTGCCCGCGCTCCTCGGCGCCTATGCCCGGGTACGCGCCGGGCGTGTCTATGAGGGTTATCACCGGTTTCTTGAACCTCTCGGCAAGCTTCATGAGCCTTAGGGCCTTTCTGTAGCCCTCGGGATGGGGCTGGCCGAAATTCCTCTTTATCCGGTCCCTGACATCCCTGCCCTTCTGGTGGCCTATTATCATGACGGAGTCGCCCTTGCCCCTGAGCCTCCCAAGCCCGCCGACAAGGGCCGGGTCGTCGGCGAACTTCCTGTCCCCGTGAAGCTCCACAAAGTCCTCTGTAATCATGTTGATGTAATCGAGCGTATATGGCCTGTCAGGATGCCTTGCTATTTGGGTTTTCTGCCAGCTGCTGAGCTTGCTGAATATGTCGGAGCGCAGGTCCCAGGCCTTCTTCTCAAGGTTCTTTATCTCGGAGTCTATGTTTAAGTCCTTGCCGTCGGAAAGCCGCCGGAGTTCCTCTATCTTCAGTTCAAGCTCCTCTATGGGTTTTTCAAATTCGAGGTAATACTTCATCGCACCCTCACGCTCCCCTTCCCCAGAAAGCCCTCCACCCGCTTAATCAGGGAGAGGTCCGGCCTCACCCCCTCTGCCGTTAGTATCAGCGCCTCGCCCCTGCCCTCTATGCGGATTTTCAGATAAAGCGGGGCTGCGCCAGGGCTTAAGGCAAGGAGACTTTTTAGGCCCAGCAGCGTTTCTTCCGCCATATCAGGGCCGTTTCCGATATTTATGCTTATCTCGACCTTTTTTCCGTTGCCGTTTGTCTTGGGTCCTGAGCCTGCGTCTTTAATCCAGCTTTCAAGGCCTGAGAGTTCCTTGGCAACGAGCTTTATGCCCTTGTCCGTCCTGTCAACAGCGCCCTTGACGAGCACAGGGGTGTCTTTTTTAACGAGTTCGGGGTTGTTCTTAAGAAGCTCGGGAAACACTATGACCTCGACGCTGCCCTCGTCATCCTCAAGGCTCATATAAGCCATTATGTCTCCCTTGCCGGTCCGTATCCTCTTAATGGCGGTGACGATTCCCGCCAGTTCCAAATCCTCCCTGTCGCCGGCCTCTTCAAGCCCTGATGTGCCCCTGATGTTCATGGCAGCGAGGGCCTCCCTGTATTTTGTCATAGGATTGCCTGTAATGTAAAAGCCGAGCGCCTCTTTTTCGTTTCTCAGGAACTCCGCCTCGTCCCCGGCCTCCTCTCCGGCCTTCTCTTCGGGCTGCTCAAAAAGGCTCAGAGACGGCGTTGCCCCGCCCGAGGAGTTCAGGGTCTTTAAGTTTCCGGCCCTGCCTGAGGCGATGGCCGAGACGCCGGGTTCGCTATCCCCTATGGTTGCCGAATCAAACGCCCCTGCCTTTATGAGGGCCTCCATTACCTTTTTGTTCACCTTTGTTCCGTCCACCCTTTTTCTGAAATCCTCAAACGACGCAAACGGGCCGCCCCTCTGCCTCTCTGCAATAATGGACTCTACCGCGGCAGCGCCTACACCCTTGACCGCGCCGAGCCCGAACCTTATGGATGCCCCTATGGCCCTGAACTCCACCCCGCAGTGGTTTATGTCAGGCGGGAGGATATCAATGCCCATGCTCTTTAGCTCCTTGATGGACTTCACTATCTTGTCCGTGCTGTCTATGTCCGCGCTTAGTGTGGCGGCCATGAACTCCACAGGGTAATGGGCCTTAAGATACGCCGTCTGGTATGCGATGTATGCGTAAGCCGCAGAGTGCGATTTGTTGAACCCGTACTCTGCGAATTTCGCCATGAGGTTGAAGAGCTCAAGCGCGCCTGCTTTTTTTATCCCGTTTGAGACGGCGCCCTTTATGAACGCCTCCTTGTGCTTTTCCATCTCCTCTGGAAGCTTCTTGCCCATGGCCTTTCTGAGGGCGTCTGCCTGCCCCAATGTGAAGCTGGCAATCTCGTTTGCAATCCGCATGACCTGTTCCTGATAGACTATCACGCCGTATGTCTCAGCCAGTATCCCCTTTAGCCCGGGGATTTTGTATTCCACGGGGATGAGTCCCTTTTTCCCCTTGATGAAGTCCTCTATCATGCCGCTCCTGATGGGCCCGGGCCTGTAAAGCGCAACGAGGGCAAGCAGTTCTTCAAACCTGTTGGGCTCAAGCTTTATGAGGAGGTCCCTCATCCCCGCGCTTTCAAACTGGAATATCCCCGTGGTCTGGCCCGAAGAAAGAAGAGCGTAGGTCTCCCTGTCGTCAAGCGGGATGTCCTTTAAGCGGAACTCCTCTCCAGTCTCCTTTATGTGCCTCAGGGTCTTGTCAATTATCGTCAGGGTCTTTAAGCCCAAAAGGTCGAATTTTACAAGCCCCACGCTCTCCACGGCGGACATGTCAAACTGAGTGGTTACAGTCTCGTCCCCGGGGTTTTTGTAAAGGGGCGCGATGTCCGTAAGCGGCACCGGGGATATGACCACCCCTGCGGCATGCGTGGAGGCGTGCCTTGCGATGCCCTCAAGCCTCTTTGCGATGTCCAGAATCTCTTTGACCTTCGGGTCGTTGTCGTAAAGCTCCTTAAGCCGGGGCTCGCTTTTGAGGGCGTTGTCTATCGTCATCTTCAGCGTCTCAGGGACGAGCTTTGCGAGCTTGTCCGCCTCTGCGTAAGGGTAATCCAAGGCGCGTGCCACGTCCCTTATGGCGGCCTTTGCCGCCATCGTGCCGAAGGTTATTATCTGTGCTACGTGGTCCTTGCCGTACTTCTCCGACACATAGGATATGACCTCGCCCCTCCTGTCCTTGCAGAAGTCCATGTCTATGTCCGGCATGCTTACCCTGTCGGGGTTTAAGAAACGCTCAAACAGGAGGTTGTAGCGCAGGGGGTCTATCTCGGTTATCCCGGTTGCATAGGAGACGAGGCTGCCTGCGGCAGAGCCCCTGCCCGGGCCCACGGGTATGCCGTGCCGTTTGGAATAATTTACAAAGTCCCAGACTATGAGGAAATAGGACGCATACCCCATTTTCTTTATGACGGAAAGCTCAAAGCTCAACCTTTTGGCATAGGCCTCAGGGGGGCTGCCTCCGAGCCTTTCCCTCAGTCCCTCCTCTGCCAATGACTGAAGATACGCCGATGCCTTCATTCCGCCCGGAGGGGTGAACTTCGGCAAGAGGCTTGCCCCGAGGGCAAGTTCCACGTTGCACCTTTCGGCTATGGCCATGGTGTTGAGCACCGCCTCAGGCACGTCCCTGAATGCGGCCTTCATCTCGTCAGGGGACTTGAAATAAAACCCGTTGCTTTCAAACCTGAGCCTCTTGGGGTTGTTGAATGTTTTTCCGGTCTGTATGCAAAGGAGTATGTCGTGCGCCCTTGCGTCCTCCCTAAGGAGGTAGTGGCAGTCGTTTGTGGCCACAAGGCCGATGTGAAGCTCCTCTGAAAGGGCGATGAGCTTTTTGTTCAGCGCCTCCTGCTCGGCAAGCCCGTTTTCCTGAAGCTCTATAAAGAAGTTCTCCGGGCCGAGTATGTGCTTGTACGCGAGGGCCGTTTCCCTTGCCCTCTCGGTCATGTCCCTTTTGAGATAATACGGAACTTCGCCCTTCATGCAGGAGGTGAGGGCTATGAGTCCCCCGCTGTACTGCTCAAGGAGGCTGCGGTCTATACGGGGCTTGTAGTAAAAACCCTCTATGTACGCCTTTGAGACCAGGGTAAGGAGGTTCCTGTAGCCTGCATTGTCCTTTGCAAGGAGTATCAGGTGGAAAGAGGACTCGTCCGTCTCCGACCTTGACCTGTCAAAGCGGCTCTCAGGCGCGACATAGACCTCGCAGCCGATAATCGGCTTTATTCCCGCCTTGACTGCTTTTTTATAGAACTCCACCGCGCCAAACAGGTTGCCGTGGTCTGTCACCGTAACGGCAGGCATCCTCATGGCAGAGGCCGCCTCCATGAGCTCGTCTATCCTTATGGCCCCGTCCAGAAGGCTGTATTCCGTGTGCAGGTGGAGGGGGACGTAGTCCGAGTGCTTGTGCATATGGAGATTTTATACGGTTATTTAATGACAAGTCAAACGGACGTTGAGAAACATTTTTAAATTGAGACCCCCTTGAATTATTAAGAGAAATACTTTAAGGTAAATAGAAAAAACAGGAGTTTGCGGCCCTGCAAGGGTTAACGGCTCCGGGGAGAGAAGGTATGCCTGCTACAAATCAGAGTCTTCAGGATAGCTATCTCAACCAGTTGAGGAAGGAGAAGGTGCCGGTTGTGATATACCTCACAAACGGGGTTAGGCTAAAAGGCGTCATACAGGGCTTTGACAACTTCGTTGTGCTCCTGAAGGAGGCGGTGCTTCAGCTCATATATAAACATGCCATCTCAACGGTGCTGCCGGAAAGGGATATTGAAATAAACCTGTATATGAAACCGGAACCGTGAAAATCCGGCTCCGGCAATGACCCACAGGAACCCGCTGCCTACAGTGGACATAATCATAGAATACAAAAGCGGGATTGTCTTAATAGAGAGGAAGAACCCTCCTCCGGGCTGGGCGCTTCCGGGGGGGTTTGCGGACTACGGCGAGAGCCTTGAGCATGCGGCCGTCAGGGAGGCAAAGGAGGAGACAGGGCTTGACGTGGAGCTTATAAGGCAGTTTCACACTTATTCCGACCCTGAAAGAGACCCCCGGCATCATACGATATCCACGGTCTTCATAGCGAAGGCCGGCGGGGGGGCGCTCAGGGCCGGTGACGATGCAGGCAGGGCCGGGGTTTTCGGCCATGCCGCGCTGCCGGAGGATATGGCGTTTGACCACAGGTCAATACTCGATGACTATTTCTCAGGGAGGTTTTAATGCTTAAGTCCATGCGCAGGCATGCCAAATACTTCTACGTGCTTTTCGTTCTCGTAATCCTCTCTTTCCTCTTCTGGGGGGTGGGCACCGTAGATCAGTCCGCGAGCGTGCCAGTGGCCACGGTCGGGAAGGAAAAGATAAGCGTTGAGGAGTACTGGAGGGCATACGAAACCACGGTGAGGCTTTCAAAGGAAGTGTACAAGGAAAAGTTCGACGCGGAGATGGAAAAGAAACTGAAGCTTAAAGAGAAGGTGCTCAATAACCTGATAAACGAGAGGGTCATACAGGCCGCAGCCGAGGACTCTGGCATGAGGGTTACGGACGAGGAGCTTGAGGATTCCATCACCCACGACCCGACATTCCTCAGGGATGGCGCATTCAACAGGGATACCTATTTGAGGACGCTCAAGCTCAACAGGATGACCCCTCAGGCGTATGAGGCCATGAAGCGCAGGGGGCTGATTGCGGAGAAGATGATAAATCTTGTGACCGAGCCTGTGGACATCCCGCCGGAGGAGTTTGAGGGGCTGAGCGGAGACGAGGCCATTAGAAAGGAGTTGAAGGAACTTCTTCTTGCCGATAAAAAGGAAAAGGCCCTTCAGTCCTACATCGAGGGGCTCAAGCTCAGGATGGATATAAAGGTCAACAACGAGCTTATCTCGGACTGAGCCTTTCGGGTCTCCGGTCGTCCCTTGAACAAAAAAAGATTTTTGGTGTAGTATTAAAATACTGCCGAAGTGGTGGAACTTGGTAGACACGCACGTTTGAGGGGCGTGTGGGGTAACCCATGCGGGTTCAAATCCCGCCTTCGGCACCATTTTTAAAACCGGACTATTCCCTGTAAAAGTGAACTTGGGCCTATTTACCGCACCGCCTGAAAATGTCATAATAGGTGCCTATGCATGAAGTTATCCTAAAGACGGAGATGCCTGATATAGGGACGCCCCGGAGGGGGAAGGTCAGGGACATCTACGACCTTGGGGAGCACCTCCTCCTTGTGGTCACGGACAGGGTTTCGGCATTCGACGTTGTGCTCCCAAACGGCATACCTGATAAGGGCAGGGTCCTGACCCTGATATCGCTATTCTGGTTTAAGCGGATGGAAGGGATAATCCGGAACCACATCGTCGCAACAGAGATTAAGGACTATCCCGCGGAACTCCGCAAATACGCCCGGATGCTTGAAGGAAGGAGCATGCTCGTCAAAAAAGCAAGGCCCATGCCTGTGGAGTGCATCGTAAGGGGATATCTTTCAGGCTCAGGATGGAAGGACTATAAGGAGACAGGAGGCATCTGCGGCATACGGCTTCCGGAGGGGCTTTCCGAGTCCGCAAGGCTCGATGAGCCGGTCTTCACCCCGAGCACAAAGGCCGAGGAAGGGCACGACATAAATATATCCTTTGATGAGATGAAGGGCATGGTCGGCGAGGAGACGGCACTTCATCTTAGGGATGCGAGCATGAGGATATACGAAAAGGCAAGGGGCATTGCCGAGAAAAAAGGCATAATCATAGCGGACACCAAGATGGAGTTCGGGGAACTCGGAGGCGGGCTTATACTGATAGACGAGCTTCTCACCCCTGATTCCTCGAGGTTCTGGTCTCTGGCCAACTACCGGCAGGGCAAAGGGCAGGACAGCTTCGACAAGCAGATAGTAAGGGATTATCTGCTTACGCTTGACTGGGATAAGACACCGCCCGGGCCTGAGCTGCCCGCACATATAGTGGAGAAGACTGTAGAGAGATACAGGGAAATACTCCGCATACTGACCGGATGACTGTATGCTTTATTGCAGCATTGCTTTATGAGACATGCTAACATCAAATTCAGCGGCTTAATCCTTATCCTAATGGGGGTGTTAATGCTTGCCCCCTTAGGCTGCGCCTCTGCCCCAAAGGGCGACGATATCCGCGTTTACCTCAACCCAAAAAGGGCGACGGACCCGGGGGAGGTCGAAAGATTCGGGCAGGTTCTTAAGGAACTCAGGCAGAGGAACGAGACCGTTGAGAAATCCCCTGAGTGGCTCCGGGAGGCGTACGGCTCGGTAAAGATAAAGCTCCTAAACGACATACCCCGCGAGGAGTTCGCCGGCTACGGGAAATATCTGAAGAAAAACGCCGCCTACATCATCGTCCATCCGGCATATTACGCCTTTTTCGAAAACGACGTCATACTGTCTTCTGAAAAGGACAAGACGGTCTTCCCTGAAAAAAACATTGTAGAGAGGCTCTACGACAGGCTTTCCTTCTTTGACCTGAATTTTAAGATAATGCAGGAGCAGGAACGGCTCCTGAGGGATTTCCTCGAGGTCATGTCCGCGGAAAAAAGGCTCATCATCGTCGTCCTGCCGCTGGACTACGAAGGGCATCTGAGTTACGGCCGCATACCCGGTCTTGACGAATACGCAAGGTACATAAACGAGGTGACAAACGAGTCCGAATCCGTGATATACGTAAAATCCTCCGACTGGAACCTCGGGTACCTGACGGAAGAAAACCTCGGACTGCTTTCGGATTTCCTAAGGGAGATAGGGGCAAGGCACATACTGCTTGGAGGAGGCTATATAGGCAGGTGCCTTGAGAACTTCTACATGTCCATCACCGGAAGCTTCGGCACAAATGAAGTCTACGTCCTTCCTGAGATTGCCGCGGTATCTCCGAGAGACCTCTCTGACGCATGGACAGGGGGACTGCTTACCGGAGAGGGGAGGATAGACTTCAAGACCGCGGCAAGAAACCTTAAAAAGCCCAATGCGTACGGAATCCAGAGGATAATGCCGAATGTGGGACGCCTCAGTATTTACGACTTCTACCCCCGGACGCCTAAGAACAAGCCCTGAAGTGCCTCTCCGGTCCAATCCCCGCCTCTATTTTTCAGCCAATGGGGCCTGCGTCAGAAAAGTGGGTTTTTGTTTTTTAAGACGGCCTATAAATATCATAATACTTGAAATTATGACAGAAAATAAGTAAAACTTAGGTGAGCGAACAAATGTTGCTTTCAACATCCATAAAACTTGACGACATTGAAAAGCTTGAGCAGGAAGCCAAACTGCAATGGGCGACCAGAATTCAAGTTGATAGCTCGCTCACACGCGCACTTGTGAGTTTTCAGGCCAATAAGGGCAAAGCAGTTTATCGTTGGTTCAAATACAAGGAAGCATTTTCCGCTGACCTCATTGAATATTTGTTAAGAAGGCATCGAATTACCAGCGGCATCATGCTCGACCCATTTGCAGGCAGTGGGACGGCCTTGTTTGTAGCAGGTGGGCTTGGAATGAAGGCCGAAGGCATTGAGTTGCTTCCGATAGGCCGAACTATCATCGAGACGAGGCGGATTATTGAAGAGGATTTAGATGACAGTGCTATTGAGCGGTTGGTCTTTTGGCTCGACAAGCATCCTTGGCGTCAAAGCACGATGGAGAAGCCCATTATTGAACTACGCATTACACGCGGCGCATATCCGGTAGAAACTCTTGAGGCAATAAGGCGTTTTCTTAAAGCGGCGGAACAAGAGGAAGAAAGAGTAAAGGCTGTCCTGCTATTTGCTTTACTGTGCATACTTGAGAGCGTCAGCTACACACGAAAAGACGGGCAATATCTCCGATGGGACTACCGCGCCGGGCGACGCCAAGGAAAGAAGGTTTTCGACAAAGGCGAGATTTTGAGTTTCGACAAGGCCATAACACATAAGCTCCATGAAATTATTACTGATTTGCGTTCTGCTGAACTGCCTGAAGATTTATTTGCCACAACTCGCTCTAAGGCAGATGTCCGCCTTTACGGCGGCTCTTGCTTGGAAATCCTGCCTCATCTCGCAACCGAATCCTACGATTGCCTGATTACCTCACCGCCTTATTGTAATCGCTACGATTACACACGCACCTACGCGCTGGAACTCGCGCTACTTGGCGTTGATGAGGGAGAACTGCTCAAACTCAGGCAAGAAATGTTAAGTTGCACTGTTGAAAACCGAGCCAAAGACCTTCTGGCGCTGAATCCAGAATGGAAACAAGCTGTTCTTGCCGCTGACCAACAAACGCTACTGCAAAGCATTCTTGCTTACTTGGATTCGCAGAAGGATCTCGACCTGCTCAACAATAGCGGAATTCCTCGGATGGTGCGCGGCTATTTTTATGAGATGGCGTGCGTTATTTTTGAGTCAGCGAGAGTGCTGAAGAGAGGAGCGCCACTCATCATGGTCAACGACAACGTGCGATACGCTGGGGCTGGTATCTCCGTAGACATCATTCTTTCGGAAATTGCCGAGCAGTTGGGTTTTAGGGTAGAGCAGATTCTGATACTTCCGAACGGCAAAGGAAATAGTAGCCAGCAAATGGGCGCGCATGGACGCGAAGTACTGCGCAAATGTGTATATATCTGGCGAAAGGTATAAGGTATAAGGTATAAGGTATAAGGTATAAGGTATAAGGTATGGCGAAGCCATATTTGCAGCACTTGAAATCCAGTAAGAGTCTTGAGACCAGCTATGAGGCAGTGCGAGCAGGCTTCGTCGCCCTTGCGCTTGAGAAAAATCGACGTGCAACGCCGTTTGTCGCTCAGGCACGTGCCTTGAAATCTGCCGCGAGCAAAGCCAAATCGGCCTCTGATCTTCTAAAGATTCCAGAGATCCAACCCGCATTGCTGACGGCGGCTGGAGTGTCGGACAAAGCGACGAACCATCTGCAAGATTCTGATAAACTTGAGGCTGTTGATGGCCTTATCAGGAACTTTCTTGAACCGGCAGGCGCTAATTTTGTCGAGGAACTTGTTTTTCGCTTCCTTCTAACACGCGGCGACACCCTCGGCGGTTCTATGCGAAATATCGGTGGCTCTATAGCGCAAAAGAAGATTACACGGGCTATTATTGCTTACTTGAAACTTGCCGGGCACAAATGTCAATGGCTTCCTAATAAAACCACGGCATGGGCTGATATGCCGGAGGATGATGCCGATGTCGAGTTGTTGTTAAGGGGGCTTAGCTGGAATGCTGGCAAAGGGCAACGTACGCTCTTCTATAATGTAACAGTTCCGTTTTTCAGAAACAATGTTGATTTGGTTCTATTCAATTGTGCCGCCCAAGACCTGACGCGTGAAATCATCAAAGCACCTTCCGCTTATATCGCACTTGGCGAACTCAAAGGCGGCATTGACCCGGCAGGAGCGGATGAACATTGGAAGACGGCTCGCACTGCGCTCAACCGAATTCACGAGGCATTTTCAAAGAAGAAACTCAGACCACATACCTTTTTCATCGGAGCGGCCATTGAAACCAGGATGGCCACGGATATTTGGGAAATGCTCACACAATCTATTTTGGAGAACGCCGCGAACCTCACCGACGAAGACCAGATTGCTTCTATTTCACAATGGTTATGTTCTATCTGAAGTAGCTGGAAACTATACCCAATTGTCAACTACCTGAGGTGCAGTGGATAGTATGGGCCTCTCCGGTCCAATCCCCGCCTCTATTTTTCAGCCAATGCGCAGTGGGACAAATGCGGCTGTAACTGCTATAATTTTTAATGGAGGCGGAAACAGAGTGATCCCGTACAAGGACGATAACCCGGTCTCCATAGTCCCGTACTTCACTATATGCATCATCGCTCTTAATGTCATGGTGTTTATCTGGGAGCTTGCCTCTCCCACCGGGGCCGAGGAAATAGCCTATTCGTTCGGCGCAATCCCCCACAGCCTGATTACCTTTGAGCGGCTCCAGCCTATACACCCTGCGGCATCCATATTTACGGCCATGTTCCTGCACGCCGGGTTTTTCCACCTCGGGGGAAACATGCTCTACCTCTGGATATTCGGCAACAACATAGAAGACCGGCTCGGGCACCTGAGGTTCCTCCTCTTCTACCTTATGGGAGGAATAGCAGCCGCATATGCCCACACGCTCACAGCGCCGGATTCCACTGTGCCGATGATAGGGGCAAGCGGGGCGGTCTCCGCGGTCCTCGGGGCATATATACTGCTTTTCCCTCGCGCCCGCGTTTATACGATAATGTTTTTCGGCTTCTTCTACCAGATTCTGAGAGTGCCGGCCTTGATAGTTATCGGATTTTGGGCTATTATACAACTCGTCAACGGACTGCTGACAAGCGGGGCCGCAGGAGCAAAAGGAGGCGTTGCATGGGCCGCGCACATAGGAGGGTTCGTCTTCGGAGTGCTTGTTATAAGGATATTCATGATAGGAAGGAGGAGACCGAGAAGTGGTAGCAGTTTGCCCTAAATGCAAAGTCCGGCTTAAGATAGCGGACGAAAAAATAGCGCCCGAGGGCTCAAGGTTCAAGTGCCCAAAGTGCAACACCGTGCTTCTGATAAAAAGGCCCAAGTCAGAGGCGGCAAAGGCCGCACCCGGAAGGCAGCTTGACAAGACAAAGGTCATAATCGCCCATGCGGATGCATCGGTAATAGAGAGGGTTAAGGCCGTGCTTTTGAAGGCAGGGTACAATGTAATCGCCTCTACGGACGGCGTGGATACAATGGTTAAAATCCTGAGAGTGCTTCCCCATCTGGCGATTATCGATGTCGCCCTTCCCAAGATATACGGCTTTGAGATATGCAAGCGCCTGAGGGAAAGGCAAGAGACCAAGGGCATGAGAATGGTGCTCGTAAGCTCTGTCTACGACAAGAAGAGGTATAAGAGGGAGCCTGTGTCTCTCTACGGCGCGGACGACTATATAGACGAGCACGAGATAGAAACCCGTCTGCTTGAAAAGATAAAAGCCCCTGCCATTATTAAGGAAAAAGAAGCTCCTGTTAAGGCCCCTGAGGGGACAACCGCAGCCGTCCCGCCCCCTGTCGCGCCCCCATCTGCGCCCCCATCTGCACCCCCATCTGCACCCCCGGCCCCCCGTGCTGAGGCGCCCCGGCAGGAGCCTGCGGCGTTAAAGCCCGCCGTAGTTGCGGCGCCTAAGGCCGACGACATGGTTGAGAAGGCAAAGAGGCTTGCAAGGATAATCCTCTCTGACATATACCTCTACGGCGCACAGAAGGTCGAGGAGGCTGTAAGGAACAATAACTTCCGGGAGGCCTTTGCAGGGGACCTGAAAGAGGGGCTTAAGCTCTTTAATCAGAGGGTTTCGGAGGAGACAAGAAAAAAGGGCGACTTCTACAACGAAGAGATAGCCAATTTCATAGAAACGAGAAAGAAGTCCTTGGGCATTAAATAAGTCGCCCTCTAAAGCCGAGCTTTCCGGCATAATCGTCAGATAAAAAGAGCTATTTAAAGATAATCTGGTTTTTCAATTAAAATCGGCTGTTTTCCCCACATATCAACCCTTGCCTAAAAAAACCCTTTAAATGTATCATTATTAGCACTCACTTCCTGTGAGTGCTAATAAAAAATTCCCGTTGCTACGGAGAAGGAGGAGTGTTGCTTATGAAGTTTAAACCTTTAAAGGACAGGGTTTTTGTGAGCTATGCCGAGGAGATGGAGAAGACTGCCGGCGGCATTTACGTGCCTGAGACCGCAAAGGAGAAGCCCCAGAAGGGCAAGGTCGAGGCGGTAGGCGCGAAGGTCAAGGAGCTTAAGGTCGGAGACAATGTGCTCTTTGACAAGTATTCAGGCTCAAAGGTCAAGATAGACGACGCCGAGTACCTGATTGTCAAGGAAGAGGACGTCTTAGGAATAATTGAAGATACGGAGGAGAAAAAATAATGGCAAAACAGCTTCTTTTTGACGATCAGGCAAGAACTGCGATGCTGAGGGGCGTCAGCATTCTTACGGCTGCCGTGAAGGCCACGCTCGGCCCCAAGGGCAGGAACGCAATTCTGGACAAAAAATACGGAGCGCCCACCATAACAAAGGACGGCGTGACCGTGGCAAAGGAAATAGAGCTTAAGGACCCGTGGGAGAACATGGGCGCACAGCTTGTGCGCGAGGTTGCCTCAAAGACCTCGGATGTCGCAGGCGACGGCACGACCACGGCAACCGTCTTAGCCCATGCGATTTACAGGGAGGGGATAAAGAACGTTGTGGCAGGCGCAAACCCCATGGACATCAAAAGGGGCGTTGAAAAGGCGGTAGAGGCCGTTGTCGAGGCCCTTAAGAAAATAAGCAAGCCTGTTGCGGACAAAAAAGAGATAGCGCAGGTGGGCACAATCTCGGCAAACAACGACCCCTCAATCGGAGAGCTTATAGCAGAGGCAATGGACAAGGTCGGAAAAGACGGCGTCATTACTGTTGAGGAGGCAAAGAGCATGGCCACCACTCTGGAGGTGGTGGAAGGCATGCAGTTTGACAGGGGCTATGTCTCGCCTTATTTCATAACAGACCCGGAGAGGATGGAGTGCACACTTGAAGACGTCTTCATGCTGATTAACGAAAAGAAGATATCGAGCATGAAGGACCTCCTTCCGATTCTCGAACAGACCGCAAAGATGGGCAGGCCGCTGCTCATAATCGCCGAGGACATAGAGGGCGAGGCCCTTGCCACACTCGTTGTCAACAAGCTCCGCGGAACCCTTCAGGTATGCGCGGTGAAGGCCCCGGGCTTTGGAGAAAGAAGGAAGGCCATGCTTGAGGACATAGCCGTGCTGACAGGCGGCCAGATGATATCCGAGGACCTCGGAATCAAGCTCGAAAACGTAAAGCTCTCGGACCTCGGAAGGGCAAAGAAGGTCACGATAGACAAGGAAAACACGACCATCGTAGAGGGCGCGGGCGACCACGCCAAGATTCAGGGCAGGGTCAAACAGATTAAGGCGCAGGTTGAGGAGACCACCTCTGACTACGACAGGGAGAAGCTCCAGGAGAGGCTTGCAAAGATAGTGGGCGGGGTTGCGGTCATCAACGTAGGCGCTGCCACAGAGATAGAGATGAAGGAGAAAAAGGCCCGCGTCGAGGACGCGCTTCACGCCACAAGGGCTGCGGTTGAGGAAGGGATAGTGCCCGGCGGAGGGGTGGCCCTCCTAAGGTGCCTGCCCGCGCTTGAAAAACTCAAGTTAGAAAACCACGACCAGCAGTTGGGCGTGACCCTGATAATGAAGGCCCTTGAGGAGCCGATAAAGCAGATAGTCGGCAACGCCGGAAGCGAAGGCGCAATAGTCGTGGAGAAGGTGAAGTCTTCCAAGGACATAAACTTCGGGTTCGATGCGCAGACAGAAGAATATGTAGACCTTATGAAGGCCGGAATCATAGACCCGACGAAGGTAACAAGGTTTGCGCTCCAGAATGCCGCATCAGTGGCGTCCCTGATGCTTACCACAGAGGTCATGGTCACGGACATCCCGGAGGATGAGAAGAAGATGCCCGGAATGCCCGGAGGCGGCGGAGGCATGGAAGGGATGTATTAGAAAGAAATGTGGGCAACCACATTGGGCAGCAATAAAAAAGGGGAAGGCGAAAGCCTTCCCCTTTTTTGGTATGAGAATGGCGTTAATTTTTATTTTGCCGCCGTTGAGGTAAGAACGATAACATTCTATCGCTCCTGTCAACATAGCCCTCTGCTACATGTTTTATAAGTTCTATTTTTTGCAGTTCTAAAAGGTCTCTCCTGATTGTCCTTGATGTTTTGCTTGCATAGCTTGCGGCAATTCTCGGACTAACCTCGCGAATTTTGTTAAACGGCACAGGGGCGGCCTGTTTTGAAATGTCAAGCGCCAGATTCCGCCTTCTTTCGTATTTAGGCCCGATTTTGTCCCTGAAACTCTCATAAACAAAATCCCGCCATGCAATCTCCAACTGTTGTTTTTGTATGTGTTGAATTTGTCCCCTGAGACCATCAACAAAACCCTTAAGCGCATAATGAACAAACTGAACTATATCCCCGTTGGATTTGCTTGCATGGTCCAACTGTTTATAGTATTCGCTTCTTGTAAGGTTGTAATGATTACTCAATAGATGCGCGGCGGCGGTTGGGACACCTGCGGCCAGAAGCGATTTAAATTCGACAAGCCTTGCCGTTCTACCGTTACCGTCGGCAAATGGATGTATCCACGCTATGTAAAGGTGAGACAATATTGCGCGAACTATACCCAGAGCCATAGGTTCGCCAAATAGATTCTGATCCAGACCGTTCAACCATTCGCACATGCGGTGTAGCAAATATTCACAATCTTCAGCCGGAGCCCCTCTATATCCGGCAACGCCAACGGAAATGTTTCTTATTTCTCCCGGTACAATATCTTCACCCGGAGACAAACCATCTAAAACTATCCTATTAAAGGATTTAATTTCCTCGATAGCCAAGTCGCCAGATTCCCCACTCATCAGGCTGGCAAATATTTTATTGCAGCCTTTTTGAATATTGTCGACCTCTTGCCCGAGATATTCCCGTGAGGGTGGTAATGCCAACTTACCTTCTAACCGTTCCAATACTTCTTCCTCGGTAAGCGTGTTTCCTTCAATAGCAGTTGTCGCTCTTATCCCTTTTGCAAGGTATAGAAGGTGAAGTTTTTTAGCTGTTTCGGGCTGTAAGGGAACACCGGCTATATGCTCGCATTTTGAAATAGCTTCACCGAGCGTCATCCATAAAAAATGACCGGCATTTCGCATATCTGCCTCAAATTTTAACCAAGGATGTGTCCTTTCATATGTCTTCATGGATGTCCCTCAATTTGTCATATATTTTGTCATATGCTATTTTAGCACAATATACTGATATTTAATTAAATTTTAAGAATTGTTTGAATTTTTGTCAATACTTATGTCATAGTTTAGGTCAAGACAATGGAAACCACTTTAGACACAATAAGGGACATCAGGCTCTACCAGCCGAAGACGGGCTATCGTTTTTCGGTTGACGCCCTGCTGCTCTACGACTTTGTGAACTTAAAGCGGGTAATGTCAATCGCGGATTTGGGCGCAGGAGGGGGAGTGGTGGGGCTCCTGCTCGCCAAGAAATACCCTGAGGCGCGCGTCACGCTCGTTGAGCTTCAGAAGGGGCTTTTTGAGCTTGCCGAGAAAAACATCGCTCTTAACGACCTTGGCAAAAGGGTAACTGCGCTGAAGGCCGACATCCGGAAACTGCCCCTGGTCATTAAGCCAGCCTCTTTGGTGGTCTCAAACCCGCCTTTCAGAAGGCCGCTTACAGGCAGGATAAGCCGGCAGGAGGAAAGGGCAATAGCCCGGCATGAGATAAAGCTGAAACTCCCTGAGCTTATACGGGCCGCCTCCGGCCTTCTTAAGCATCACGGAAGGCTCTGCCTCGTGTATCTGCCTGAGAGGCTTCCTGAGCTGATTGAGAGGCTGAGGGCCGAACGCCTTGAACCTAAGAGGATGAGGCTTGTGCATTCAAAAAAAGAGACAGTGGCCAAGATGCTCCTCATGGAGGCTGTAAAGGACGGCAATGCGGGGCTTGAGATAGAGCCGCCGGTTTTCATCTATAATGAGGACGGCTCGTACAATGAAAAGATGAGGGAACTTTTTGGATGCCCGGCCTCCTGAGGGCGGAATAGAATGGATGTATTAAAAAATTGATGGCAAGACCGCAGGGCCATGGCCGGGAGTGAAGATGTGATTGAAACGCCCCGTGCCGGAAAGTTATGCAGATAAAAGTCTTTTTTCTGATATAATAAACAAAATGAAACGAGAGAAAAATAATGGCTGAGTACCCGTTATTGCCAAATGCGCCAATAACAGAGGCTTTGATTGATATCCACATTAAGGTAGGAGCGGATTTTGATGTTGCGCGTCTTCTGACCCTCCATGATGCAATTTCAGCACAGTATCCTGAAAAGAAGATCCGCCACAAATTGGAAATCAAGAGTGAATTCAAAAGAGGTCAAGCACCGATTTCAGCCAGTACCGAAACGGTTGATGGTTATATTTTTACTTCGGCTGACCGCAAACAATTGTTTCAAGCCGGAATTGACAGGTTCACGTTTAATCGATTAAAGCCTTATGATAAATGGGAGACCTTTCGTGATGAAGCCTTCAGATTGTGGCAGCTTTATAAGGATTTGATTTCTCCGGAAATCATCAGGGTTGCTCTGCGCTTTATCAATAAAATAGATATTCCTTTTTTCTCTCAAACCGCCTTGGACTTCGATGACTATTTGACGGCTGGCCCGATTGTGCCGAAGGGTTTGCCGCAGGGTATCAGTAGTTTCTTAACACGTATGGTTATCCAGGAACCCGGGATAGATGCTAACGCAATAATTACCCAAGCATTTGAGCATATTGATCCAAAGGTTTTGCCTATAATATTGGATATAGATGTATTCAAACAGAAGGAATTGATAAGAGAAGAAGAAGCATGGCAGACGCTTGAAGCATTGCGTAATTTCAAGAATAAAATTTTCTTTGCAAGCATAACAGAAAAAACAAAGGAGCTATTTCAATGAGTAACTTATCCGTCCACTGTATCGGCTCTGATTGCCCTCCCTTCTGGACTCTGCCCAGCGGCGGCAAAATCGATAGTGAATTATCAGAGAAAATAGCCGTCACTCTCGGAACCGCAATAGCGCAACTGAAAGATGCTGTAACTATCACTTTTGGACAGCCATCAGGTGATATGCGTGATTCCTTGCGAGAAATCCGTGAGGAGTGTTCTCGTGAAGACTGGGATGGATATGGAGCGCATGCTATTACTATGAACGCATATGAGGAGGCGATGAAGATAATTGACTTAATGCCTTCCTCTATCCCTGCTCCTGCGCTTGTTGCTGAGCCGACCGGCGAGATAGGTTTTGAATGGCGCAGAGGAAAGGGGCAGGTTTTTGTTATCAGCGTTGGAGGCAAACACCGGATTACTTATGCTGGAATATTCTCCGGCAATAAAGTTCACGGCTCAGAATATCTTGAAGATAATCTCCCGTTTGCAATCAGACAGCATCTTCGGAGATTGTACTCGTAAGAAAGACTATGGTTTTAAATACCGTTGCGCCGCATGAGACATTAGCGCGATATATCTATTCGAAACACCATTATCGCTCCTCGGATCATACAGTTAAATATGCTGCATTTGTTCCGCCGAAGGACAATAGACGCTTATCTATCTTTCGTATTTCAAGTCTTCCAGAAAATGAGATATGGGCTATCGGTAAAAACTTGAGGCAACAGTCTTTGTTAGGACGTGCCGATATCAAGGCATTGGATGTTTTTCAAATCGGGCTCTCTATCGATCCCGATAACACTCCGCCGCATCATGCCAATATTACAGATTGGCCGTCCGAAGATTCAGCGATAAAGCTGAAGGCTATAGAGTTGGCTGAAAAAGCTCGGTTTTATATCAAATGATTGCAGCTCAGATGTAAAAAAGGCTGTTGAAGCTGCTTCCGTTTTTACGTCTCTTTGACACTCTTTTCCCCCAAGAGTTATAATTTTAAATGGGCTCAAAAAGAAAGCGGAAAAAAGGGTTTTGCTTTAAGGTAAAGCTCGCAATCGTTTTTTTCATCCTGCCCCTCCTCGTAGGCGCTGCCGCGGGCGGCTACTTTGCCCTTATGAAAGGCGTGCCTTCTGTAGAGGAACTCAAACACTACGGGGACATCCCAAGCACAAAGGTATATGCGGACGACGACACCCTCTTGGGCGAGATACGGGCGGAGAAGGGCATATTCGTGCCGCTTAAGAAGATGCCCCCTCACCTGATAAATGCGGTTATTGCGGTTGAGGACTCAAGCTTCTGGCGGCACGGCGGCATAGACTACCTTGCGATACTGAGGGCGGCGGTAAAGGACGTCATCCACCGCCGGCTCAAAGAGGGCGGGAGCACAATAACCCAACAGCTTGCAAAAATGACCTTCCTTACGCCGGAGAAGACCATACAGAGGAAGCTCAGGGAGGTTGCCCTCGCAACCAAGATAGAGAGGAGCCTCACAAAGGAGGAGATACTTGAGCTTTATCTCAACAGGGCGTATTTCGGACACGGCGCATACGGGGTGGAGATGGCCAGCAGGACATACTTTGGAAAACCCGTGGAGGAGATAACCCTGCCCGAGGCCGCGCTGGTTGCGGGACTGCTTAAGGCCCCGTCCCAGTACTCCCCTTTTATCAGGATGAAAAAGGCCAAGGAGAGGCAGGCCCTCGTGATTTCAAGGATGGCTGAAGAGGGCTTTATACCGGAAAAAGAGCGGCAGGAGGCAGTGGAGGCGGCCGTGCACATCTCAAGCAGGGAAAACGGGGATGCGGCAAACAACTATTTCATTGATTACATAAGAAAATACATCGAGGGCAAGCACGGTGCGGATGCCGTATATAAAGACGGGCTCAAGGTATACACAACTCTGGACAGGAAGGCGCAGTTAAACGCCCAGCAGGCGCTGAAGCAAGGCTTAAGGGCGCTTGATAAGAGAAGGGGCTGGAGGGGCCCGGTGGACCACAGGGAACCGGTAAAAGAGACGGCAGCGAACAAAAAGCCCGGAGAAAGGGGCATCGCAAAATTCATGCTTGGCCTTGTCAACAAAAAAGGCGGCACGGACGGGAAAAAGCGCGGCGGCGCGCTGACCAGCACTCTTAAGGAAGGCGATATCGTGCAGGGGACCGTAACCGACGTCAAAACGACCGCAGCCTCGGTCCTGGTAAAAGACGCAGCCGGAACGCTCCAGACGGCTGATGCGCAGTGGGCGCAGATAGCCCTCGCAGGCGCAAAACAAAAGACGATTGAGGGGTTCAACCTGACCAAGATACTAAAGCCCGGAGATGTCATCTGGGTCGGCATAAAGTCCGTAAGGGGCGATGCCGTTACTCTCACGCTTGAGCAGGAGCCGGAGGCGCAGGGCGCGGTCGTGGCCGTAGACCCGCAGACAGGCTTCATAAGGGCGCTGGTCGGCGGGTACGATTATACAAAGAGCGAATACAACAGGGCGCTCTATGCAGAGAGGCAGGCAGGCTCTGCATTTAAGCCTATAATCTACACCGCTGCCCTTGACAGCGGGTTTACGCCCGCCTCCATTGTAAATGATGAGGCAGTGACATATAAATGGGCGAACAAGGAGTGGAGCCCCAAGAACTACGACGACGACTACTACGGCCTCATAAGCATGAGGGACGCGCTTGCATATTCAAGGAACACGGTCACTGTGAAACTCCTTGAGCATATAGGAATAGAGAAGGCCATAAACCTTGCAAAGGCCCTTGGCATAACGAGCGCCCTTCCGAGGGACTTTACTCTGGCCCTCGGCTCCTTGAGCATAAGCCCGCTTGAGCTTGTCTTCAGCTACGCCGCATTTGCAAACGGCGGCAAGAGGATGACCCCGGCGGCAGTGAAATACGTCACAGACTCAAAAGGCAAGGTGCTTGAAAGCAACACGCCCGTGGGCGAGGAGGTCATAAGCCCCCAGACCGCATTCCTCATAACATCCATGCTTCAGGATGTCATAAATTACGGCACCGGCGCGGGGGTGAAACAGATTGGAAGGCCCGCTGCCGGAAAGACCGGCACAACGAACGACTACAGGGATGCATGGTTCATAGGATATACCCCCGGGCTTCTTGCAGGCGTGTGGGTCGGGTTTGACGACATGCGCCCTCTTGGGGAAAAGGAGACAGGGGCGAGGGCTGCGGCCCCGGTGTGGCTCAGGTTCATGAGCGCAACGCTCGAAGGCTCCGAGATAAGGAATTTCACCGTGCCTGAGGGCATCGTAACCTGCCCGGTAGACCCCTATACCGGCCTCCGCGTTGACGGGACAGCCAAGGGTGCGGTAATGGAGTATTTCAGGGAGAACGGACTGCCGAAGGCGAAGCCGGAGAAGGAGCAGCTTCCTCAACCCCCCCGCGGCAATGAAGGCTCCTTGCCTGAGACAAAAGGCGCGCCGTAGAGGGGATGTAAGCGATTCAGGGACGCTACCGCTTGATGCTCAATACGCCGTCCATCTGCGCCATCTTCTGCATGACCGCAGCAAGCTGTGCCCTGTCCTTCACCTCAAGGGTGAATACTATGCGGGCCTTTTTGTCGGCAGTGGTAGCGGCCTCCATATGGCTTATGTTTATGTCCATGGCAGAGATGAGGGCGCTTAAGTTGGCAAGCATGCCGGGCTTATCCATCGTGTCCACAAGGAGTTTTGCGTGGGATACGCTTCCCCCCTCGGATGCCCATTCGACATCCACAACCCGCGCGTTATCTACGGCGAGGTTGCCGAGGCTCCGGCAGTTCCTTCTGTGGACGGCAACCCCTCTCCCCTTTGTGATGAAGCCGATGAGGCTGTCGCCCGGCACCGGGAAACAGCACTTTGCCGTGTGGTAAAGAACTCCGTCTATTCCCTTTATGCTTATCCCCGGCTCCTTGACCTTCCCGCGGGGTTTTTTCTCAGGCTCTTTCCCCGGCTCCTCGGCATGTTCCGGCATGAGCCTGTTGACCGCCTGACGCGCGGATATCATGCCGAAGCCTATGGAGGCCAGAAGGTCGTCCTTGTCCTGAAGGTTATAACCCTTGGCAAGCCCGGTCATCTCCTCGGATTTCACAAGCGAGGGGCTGAGGTGATGCCTCCTTAATTCCGCCTCAAAGAGCTTTATGCCGAGTTCAAGGCTCTGCTTTCTCTCCTCTGTCTTAAGCCATTGCTTTACCCTCGTCTTTGCCCTCTGCGTGGCAACGAACTTAAGCCAGTCCCTGCTCGGGGTGTGCGTGGGCGACGTTGTAATCTCCACGGTGTCTCCGCTCTGGAGCTTCTGCCCGAGGGGGACCATCCTTCCGTTTATCTTTGCTCCGACGCACCTGTGGCCCACCTGCGTGTGGATGCTGTAGGCGAAGTCAACAGGGGTCGAGCCGTAGGGAAGCTCCTTGACGTCGCCGTTTGGCGTGAATACATACACCTCGTGGGGGACGACCTCGGCCTTCAGCGCATCGAGGAAGTCCCTTGAGTCGGTCATCTCGGTCTGTGCGGAAACGAGGTCCCTGAGCCACGTGATGTACCTCTCGTCCCGTTCCTTGACCCCGCCCTGTTCCTTGTACCGCCAGTGCGATGCTATGCCTCCTTCGGCAACGCTGTCCATATCCTCGGTCCTTATCTGAAACTCCACCCTCTCCCCGCGCGGCCCTATGATGGTGGTGTGAAGGGATTGGTACTGGTTGAACTTGGGCACGCCGATATAGTCCTTGAACTTGCCCGTGACAGGCGCCCAGAGGGAGTGTATGAGCCCCAGTATGGCATAGCAGTTGGCCTTTGTGTCCGTAATTATCCTTATCCCCAGAACGTCGTATATCTGCTCGAAAGGGACCTTCTGCCTGAGCATCTTCTGGTATATGCCGTAGTAGTGCTTCACCCTGCCGGTGACCGTGCCGCTGATGCCCTCTTTTTTGATATAGGCAGCCACTATGGCCGCAACCTCCTTGATGTACCCCTCGTGCTCCTCGCGTTTTTTCTCGACCTTTACGGCAAGCTCCGCATAGAGCTGCGGCATGAGGTATTTGAACGAGAGGTCCTCAAGCTCGGTCTTAAGCCAGCCTATGCCGAGCCTGTTTGAGATGGGGGCGTATATGTCTAGGGTCTCGGTCGCAATCCTCTGCCGCTTGGCCTCAGGGAGGAACTCAAGGGTGCGCATGTTGTGGAGCCTGTCGGCGAACTTTATCAGTATCACCCTTATGTCCTCGGCCATGGAAAGGAGCATCTTCCTGAAGTTTTCGGCCTGCGCCATCTCCTTTGACTTAAACTCCATGCGTGAAAGCTTGGTGAGGGACTTCACAAGGAATGCGGTGTCGTAGCCGAAACGCTTGCTTATGTCGTCAACCGTTACGTCCGTGTCTTCAATCGTGTCATGGAGGATTCCCGCCGCTATGGTGACCGTGTCCATCTTGAGGTCCGCAAGGATGGAGGCCACGGCGATGGGATGCTCTATGTAGGGGGTTCCCTCTTTCCTTTTTTGCCTCTGGTGGGCCTCGCTCGAAAACCAGTAGGCCCTGCTCAGAAATTCCGTGTCCGCGGAGGAGTTATACGAGCGCACCTTTAGGATGAGGTCGTCTATGCCTTTGACTTCTTCTGCCATGTATCATTATAGAACTTTTGGCAAACCGTTTGTGGGCGATGGGACTGCGACATAAAAGTGGGGCAGGCCCGATTGGGGTTTTGTCCCCTCTTTGGAAAAGAGGGGCGAGGGGAGATTTTTTCAATAAAATCGCTGTCATTATAAAATCCCCCCTACCCCCTTTGCTAAAGGGGGTATAAGAAAAACAACCAGCCCCACAAATCTGACGCAGACCCGTGGGCGATGGGTTTTCTCTGTTAGAGGGCGGCGGAAGCGGAAGGCCGAGTGTCAAGGCGATTCTGACAAACGAGTGCATTTAGGGAGAGGGTTATTATCCCACTCTTGAATTTCTCCTGAAAAATTCGGCGGCTCCTGCCTTGTCTGTTTTCCCCTCGGCCACAGAGCGAACTATCTTTTCGAAGCTGTTTTCGCTGGCATGAAGCCCCGTCCCATTCATTAAGAGAAAAACCACTGACGCCACGGCTCCCGTCCGTTTATTTCCGTCTATAAACGGATGATTCCGGACGATATGGAAAAGATATGCGGCGGCCATTTCATAAATATCCGTATGCAGATAATCTTCGCCAAAGCCTGCGGCCGGCATCGCTACGGCAGACTGTAACAGTTCAATATTGCGGATGCCCGGGCTTCCGCCGTACCTCTCAATCTGGTCGCGGTGGATTTCAACGACCTCGTCAAGTCCAAGGAAGAGGAGTTCCGTCACCCGGCAAGCCCCTTAAGCGCGCGCGCGTACTTCAGGTTCGCCTTTTCAAGCGCCGCCTGAAACTGCCGCTTTCGCTTCTCATCCCTTACCGGAGCGATTAGCAGTATCTTGCCATCGGTAGAGATATCAAGAGGCGTCTTGTCGTCGATATTCAGAAGCTCAAGCACCCCCTTGTCTATTACGAGCGCCAGACTATTGCCGTGCTTGGTCATTTTTTTAATCATAATCCGAGCCTCCTAAGGGTCTATCATTGTTACTACAATGTATCACTATATTCGGATTTTGTCAAGCGGCGCGGGCAGATGTTAATGACTCTATGAGTTTCTGTTCAGGCATTCCTTAACTTGTCGAATATATGGATTCTTAGCTCTAATGTTCGAGGGCTCCCGCTATTTTGGGAAGCTTAACCTTAATGGCATGCTCCACCATCTCTATCAGCTTTTTTAATTCACCCGCCATGGGAATTAACGCAGGTGTTTGTCCGCCGTGAACCACGGCATCCTTTTCCCCTACTTGATAGCGAAAATAAAAAATTGGCCCATGCCCCGAACTAAGTACTTTGCACCAATCAGGTAGCACTTCTGGAATATTCAGAGTCTTTTCTTTATACGCCATATTCCACAGAGCCACTAAGTTATGTCGAACCTTTCGAATCACCTTTTCCTTTCCCTTATCCCACAAGAAAGCTTTAAGTGCACACTCCAAAGCGTGCGCGGCAATCAATGCGCAACCCCTCGGAGGAATATTTTGTAACGTGGAGAGAGCCTCAACCGCTTGCAAAAGATCGCGGGCAACTATCAGGTAACCTTCCCTTTTAGTTGGCTCAACCATGCACAAAGCTGGCAATGTGCTGTGTATGGAGAAATTCACCTTTTTGTCCATTTGACCTGTTGTTTGTCAGATTCAGGGGATACCATACTTAATTCCTCATTATCCTTTACGTATTACCAAATAATCAGCACAATTTTACCAGAACTGCGCCTGAGTGTTACAGTAAGCACCATCCACCCCCATCTCTTTCCTCTAACTTCGCTGTTCGGAAGCACCACTTTCCGCCCCTTTATTTTCCCGCCCCCAAACCCGCCTAATACTACCCCTTCCCCCGCAAAAGGCATAAAAACGGCAGTTTGCTTAACCCGCAAACACCTCATCAAAGAACCGTGTCTTATCAAGCAGCTTCTGCCATCCTCTATGGCGTTTTACGCTTTCGGCCCTTTTCCTTCTCGGCATGTTGATAAATCTCATTGCTTCGACCGGCCCCAGCTCTTTAACGAGCACTGCTATTGCTTTTTTAATTACCTCATCCTCATCCATGTACTTTAACGTTTTCATTTTAACCCCTCCCTTTCACAGTAGGCGGCCGGATTTCCGCACCAGACGCCCACTTTATGATTATTACATTTAGAAATAAGCCTGTCGTCGCAACTGACAAAAGAAGCTCCGGCCAACTCGGCAAACGCAACATGCGCCGCATCCGCAATTCCGAAGCCCAGATCTGCCAGTTCTTCGGCGCGGGCGCGCGTTTCGGCAAATTTAGTTGTTATCATTGCGCCAAGTTTTGTTAGAACCGCTTCCAATTCAATGCGCTCAAAAGTCTCGGCAACATCTTTAATTTCCTTTATATGGACGGGAGAATACAAGAGTTTGTATTTGCCCTCCTTCACATTAGACAATATCAGGTTAACGGCCTCCGTTTCCAACCTTATCCTTAGATAGCTCTGATCGTCAAACGGCCTGCTTAAGGCGCAAACATCAAGATAAACGGTTTTTTCTTTCATATCTGACATATCACCGGTTTCTTCTCATGCATATAATTTTACCATTTCCGGCGGTTAATCTTTTCAAGTAATTGAACGTTCATTCGTCAGCCCGCCCGTCTATGCGTTTTTTTTTGCGGATAGGTTTGAGCTTGACCCTTTTGTTTCCTCGGTCAAAGCCCGCCCCAAAACCCGCTTAATGCTACCCCCTTCCCCCTCAAAAAGGCAAGAATTTAAGCCCCCTCTGTCCTCATTTGACTGAACCAGTTCGGGTAGACCAGTTCCTTAAGGCCATAGGAAAATAACCCCGGAGGCACAGAGAAATGACCTCCCCTAACCCCTCCTTAGTAAGGAGGGGATTTAATCCTCCCTTTAATCAGGGGAGGTTGGAGGGGTAAGGTAGAATAAAGAAAGATTCTCTGCGAGCCAGTGGCCGGTCAAGTCTATGACCCGTGGGTCACGACCCATAGGGCGGGGTGCTTGACAAAGATTTACAAATTTGAATAACATACGGCAACCGTTTGCCGTATGAGGGGGCGATAAGATGGGGGGCGCCGGATGGCTGTTTTGATACTTAAAAACATAAAAACCGAGGGGCCGGGGACAATAGGGGACTTCCTAAGGGAAAACTCCGTGCCGTTTAAGGTTGTTGAGCTGTGGGACGGAAAGCCTGTGCCGGAGCTTGACAAGTTCGATGCGGTGGTCATGCTCGGCGGGCCTATGGGGGTCTACGAGATGGACAGGCATCCCCATCTTGCCGTGGGCTCAAGGCTTCTGAGGGAGGCATTAAACAGGCAGATGAGGGTTTTGGGCATATGCCTTGGGGCGCAGCTTCTTGCCCACTGTCTCGGAGCAGAGGTCTATAAAGGGCATGCGGAGGAGACAGGCTGGCTTGACATAGAGCTTACGGCAGAGGGGATTAAAGACCCGCTCATGAGAAGGCTTGCCGTCCATCCGCGCGTGGGGGATTTCTGGAAGCGGTTTAAGGTCCTCCACTGGCACGGGGACACATTCGACCTGCCGATGGGCGCTGCCCGCCTTGCAGTCTCCTCTCTTTATCCGAATCAGGCATTTAACTGCGGCAAATACGTATACGGCTTTCAGTTCCACATGGAGGTTACAAAGGAGATGCTCAGGGAATGGTTCAGGAACGGCCCGGATTACGAGCGGGTCATGAAGGATACGGACAGGCTCTACGAGGAGTATTCCGGCAGGGCCGTGAATTTCTATAAGGCATTTTTCCTGTAGGGGCTGCGAGCCCCGGCGAAAGGGCTGAAAGAAAAAAGGGAGGTGGTGGCATGACGGCGGGTTGGGGGCAGGGGATTGAGGCATCCTGCGAGATAGTGTATGATTGTAAGGTAATAATTTTAAGGAGGATTTAATGGCTAAAATGGCTAAGGCAAGGGACATCAAAGATGTCAAAGAGCTTATTAAAAAGCACGACGTTAAGTTTATACGGCTTTGGTTTGCGGACATCCACGGGATGCTGAAGGGGTTTGCCCTTCCGGTGGAGGAGCTTGATGTTGCATTCAAAGAGGGAATGGGTTTTGACGGCTCCTCTATAAAGGGGTTTGCGAGGATAGATGAAAGCGACATGATAGCAAGGCCCGACCCCACCACGTTTCAGCTCCTGCCGTGGAGGCCCACGGAGAAGGCCGTGGCAAGGATGTTCTGCGACATATACGAGCCGGACGGCACCCCGTATAAGGGCGACCCCAGGTATGTGCTGAAGAGGAACGTCGAGAAGGCAACCAAAAAGGGCTATACGCTCTATCTCGGCCCGGAGCTTGAGTTCTTCTATTTTAAGACGAACCAGGGCACGGACATCCTCGATAAGGGCGGATATTTCGACTATATGATGGATGCGGCCGAGGACCTCAGGCGCGACACCATACTTTCTCTGGAGCAGATGGGCATAGCCGTGGAGTACGCCCACCACGAGGTTGCGCCCTCCCAGCACGAGATAGACCTCAGGTATTCAGACGCCATTACCATGGCGGACACTGTGATGACCTACAGGGTCGTTGTAAAGGAGATAGCAAGAAAGCACGGGGTTTACGCAACGTTCATGCCCAAGCCGCTGTTCGGGCACAACGGAAGCGGGATGCACACCCACCAGTCTCTTTTTAAGGGCCAAAGGAACGAGTTCTTCGATGCAAAGGACAAGTATTTTCTCTCGGACACCGCAAAGAAATACACCGCGGGCCTCCTCACGCATGTAAGGGAGATAACACTCGTCTTAAACCAGTGGGTCAACTCCTATAAGAGGCTTGTGCCCGGGTACGAGGCTCCGGTTTACATATGCTGGGCAAGAAGAAACCGCTCTGCGCTTGTGAGGGTGCCGCTTTATAAGCCGGGCAAGGAGAAGGCAACGAGGATAGAACTCCGCTCCCCTGACCCCGCGTGCAACCCCTATCTTGCGTTTTCCTGCATGCTCAATGCCGGACTGAGGGGCATGGAGAAAAACTATAAGCTCGTCGACCCCACAGAGGTGGATGTCTATCACCTTTCCCCTAAGGATAGAAAGCAGATGGGAGTCGGAGAGCTTCCGGGAAGCCTGATAGAGGCCATAGAGGTGGCGGAAAAGAGCGACCTCCTTAAAGAGACCCTCGGCGACCATATATTCAACGAGCTTATTATGAGCAAGAGGACCGAGTGGGACAACTACCGCACACAGGTTTTCCCCTACGAGATAGATACATATCTGCCGATGCTTTAGGCTGATGAAAAAGGCAAAAAAAGGCGGCCCGCGGGCCGCCTTTTTTTTTATGCGAACGCCTTTGCGGCTTCCTTGAACTCCGGCATCTCAGAGTAGTTGTGGAGCACGGCCATGGCCGTGCTTTCCGTCCGTATGCCGGCCTCCTCAAGCGCGGCAACCGGGTTGAGGCCGCCCACTATCGCCATGCCGGTCTTGTCAATGCCCACCGGCATTTCAAGGAACGGCTGGTTGGGATTCCCGATGCGTATCAGGCCGCCGATGTTCTTTTCCGATAGCTTTGCCAGAAGCCCTTTTGCCGTCTCCATGCTGACGACCGGTATTTCCCTGAAGCTTGCAAGTATGTTCCCTGAACGCTTCTTCACGGCATCCGTGACCGCGGTCATCCTGCTTCTGATGAACACGACGAGCGGGTCAAGAGAAGTCCCCTCGTAGCTTATGAGGGCAAGAAACCTCGATGCCTCGCCCTCGTCTATCTCAAGCAGTCCGCCGAACTTTGACGCGACGGGTATGCCCGCCTTAAGGAATATGCCGTTTATCGTAACGCTGCAGATGGTGCCGAGCCCTATCATTCCCTCCGGCACTATCATCTCCCCTATCTTTTCCCCTTCCCTTGCGAGCACTACCCTGTCGCTCATCACATACGGGGAGTGGAAGACGGGGTTCATTATCTTTAAGGCTTCCCTGAGGCTCTTTTGGGGGAAATAGGATACGTTCAGTATTATGTCTCCCTCTTCGCTGTCTATGTCAAAGGTCGTCAGATATGAAAGGGTCTCTATCTTGCTTATGACGAAACCGACCTTGCCGGACACAAGGGCCTTTGAGAGCTCTTCCCTGCCCCTGTCGGTAATCTTCCTGCCTTCCTTGCCGAATACCTTCGTAAGCCCCCTTTCATCAAGTATTTTCATGTGATACCTCACGGTCCTTTCCGTGAGCTCGACCCCGTGGAGCTTCATCTGCCGTGATATCTCCCTTGAGCCCAGTATCGTGTCCCGATGCTTCTCAAGAATCTTAAGTATCGCAAGCGTTGTTTTGGTCATGTCGGACCCCCGTGAGATTTTCAGGGGCGTATGGTTCATACGCCCCTGAAATTATACTCTATTTCAAGAGAATTCTTTCCGCCTCCTCGGCATCCGACTCCATCACGTAGGGTATGCCCGTCACATCGGTGCACTCCCTTGTGAGCGAGACGAGGTCGGACCTGTCGAGGTAATTGAGCGCAAACTTCCTTGAGCCTGCCATGAACTGCTGGAGGCCGAGCTTGAGCCTGTCGCACAGCGTGTGCATTGCGATGGCGCCGTAAGGCAGCCTGCCGAAGTCCTTGCCGAACGACGACTTCAGGGTCTCGTAGCTTATGAATATGCGCTCTGCCACGTCCCCGTGCTTTTTTATCTCCGCGGGGAGCTTGTCCTCTTCAATCCACTTCTGGATGTTCTTGCCTATGAAGGCGGGAATCATCAGCGCCCTTCCCATGCACACGGCCTTCACGAACGGCGCGCCGAGGGCGATTGCCTTGAATATGTGGTCCTCGAGCGAGAACCCGCCGGCCATGGCTATGTCAGGCACATACCTGCCTTTGGCCTTAAGCTGGCTTGCGAACCTGTATGTAAGGGCCTCAAGATATATCGTCGGAATGCCCCATTCGTTCATCATGCGCCAAGGGCTCATTCCGGTTCCGCCGCCCGCGCCGTCTATCGTAAGGAGGTCTATTTCGGCGTCCGATGCGTATCTTAAGGCCCTTGCGAGGTCCGACGCCCTGTATGCCCCGGTTTTTAAGGATACGAACTTGGCCCCTACTTTCCTGTAGTGCTCCACGGCTTTTACGAATGCTTTGTGGTCTACCATGCCGAGCCTTGAGTGCCTCTCGAATTCCTTGAACTCTTCCTGCTTGAATGCCTTCTGCACAGTGGAGTCATCGGGGTCAGGCAGTACCACATAGCCCCTCTGCTTCAGCTCAAGCGCCCTCTCGATGGTCTTAAGCTTCACCTCTCCGCCGATGTTCTTTGCGCCCTGCCCCCATTTAAGCTCGATGCACTCGACCCCGAGCTTCTCGACCGCATACTCCGCTGAGGCGAGCCTTGTGTCCTCGACGTTTTGCTGGAGTATTATCGCGCCGTACTTGTCCTGCCAGTCCTTGAAGCACTTGACCCTGCGCTCAAGCTCCGGGGACTTGACTACCCTGCCTTTTTTAATCTCGGCGCCAGGGTCCATGCCGACCACGTTTTCGCCTATGATGACCATTATCCCCGATATAGCCGCTCCGATGGCAAGCCCTTCCCAGTTGTCCCTTGCGATGTCGGTTGAGCCCAGCGCTCCGGTGAATATCGGCAGACGGAGCTTTATCTTGTGCTTGTTTCCGAGCTTTGTTTCCGTGGATACAGCCGGAAACACCGCCTTGTCGGGGTCCGCATCAACGCCTTTCGCTCCGACGCATGTGCCCTGAATGTTCAAATGTGAGTAGTCAACAGGGTAGGGCTTCGTGGCCCCGGCCGTTACCTTGCCGAATGGCCGGGGGTAAAGCACTTCCCTTCCCCTGTAGGATGATTTCGCCAGCTCGCAGGGCCCGGGGCATCCGTCAAGGCATACCGAGCATATCCCGGAGTACGGCGCAACGTCCGAGACCCTGTTTTTCGTGCCTGTCGCAGAACTTGCATTTGGTGTTCCGTTGAACATTTCTTTCCTCCTGTTTGTTGTTTAATGCCTGTAAGACATCCCGAAATACGGGGCATCCGCTTAAGTGTGGATAATTTTTGCCCCTCTAAATTAAGTATTTCTAATCTCAAAGGGCAAAAAAAATCACTCAAAAAATGACACGGTAAAACACACTTAAAAGGGATGCCGTTTAAAGCGATACAACAAGAAGCTCTGCCTTATCACCCCCCTCGTTTTTCCACAGGGACGGCCTTTCGTCCCTGAGAAATATTGAATCGCCTTCCATAAGCAGTTCCCGCCTTCCTGTAAGCGTTACGGAAACATTGCCTTTTAAGACGTATACGAATTCCTTGCCTGTGTGCGTTGTCAGTCGCCCGCTGTGCGAAGAACCGGGCTCAAGCACTGAAAGCGAGCCGGACATATCACCGCTTTTTATGATGTCAAAACCCTTAAGCCCGTTTACGGAGAAGGATGCTCCGGAAAGTATCTTCTCCCTCCTTATCACCCATGAGGGCTCGCCGGCCCTGAGGTCTTTCCATATCTCGTCGGGGCTTGTGCCGAGGGCGTTGCAGATATGAATGAACGAATTAAGCGAAGGGCTTATCTGGTTGTTTTCAAGCTGCGAGATGAAACTCGGCGTCAGGTCTATCCTGTCGGCAATCTCCTTCTGGCTCAGCCCGAGCCTTGTCCTTATCTCTTTTATCTTTGAGCCGATGTCCAAGAGAGGCTCTTTTTTAAGCTGCGAGATGAAGATGTCCCTGTCCTCTATCCTGTAAGGATGGGGCTTGAACGGCTCCCTGCTCTGCCTGCCTTCTAATTTGTGCGCCTTGATGTAGAGGCTGTCCTTTCTTTTATAAAGCTCCAAGACGGCTTGAGTCACATGCCTAAGGTTCGCCTTGAAGGTCTGGCTGTGAGCCTCTTTTTCGAGCACCCAGTAGGCGACGGTGCCGAGGTCATAGAGCCGGGGGCACATATAGGTGAAGAACTTGTAGGTGGCCTCCTCCTTTCCCCAGAGGTCCTGCATGCCTGTGAGGCTGTCGAATATGTAGCGCGCCCCCGGGGGGAGGCTGTCTTCGATGGAGTTGAGGATGTTTGAGAATGCGCTTATATCGGCGGGGCTTTCGATGCGCGAGACGTTTTTCATTGAGCCGCTCTCGTAAAACTTAATAAAGGTCTTGTCGTTTTTCCCCTTGCCGGAGGTGAAGCAGTCAAGCAGGGTAAAGCCGCTCCGGGGAAGCTCACCGAGCTGGTGCAGTATGCTCTGGGGCGATTTATTGAAGCTGATGTACAGGATGTTCTGCCCCTCTGAGATGGACTGCCGTATGAAGCCCTTGAGAAAGGCCTCGGATGACGTGCCTGCCTCTATCTCCCATATCACATTGTCTCCTATGTAGAGGGAGTCTATGAGCCCGTCAAGGTCTCTTATGCCTGTTGATATCTTGCTCATGTTTTTAGTTAGGCAAACGGTTACCTTATGACGTAAATTTACAAAAAGGCAGGGTTGTTTGTCAAGGGAAAATTAACAAATGGTAACCGTTTGCCGGGCAAAATTAAGCCGGGCTGAATATGCGCTATGGCCCGGAAAAAGGCGTTGACAATAATGTAGGAATCTTTTACGATATGAGCATATGGTAACCGATTGCCGATAGGCAAGACCGGAAAAGAGGGATATACTTTAAAGCGAGGGTTTATACGGTTAAATGTGCAGGCTGGTGGCGATAACCTCCGGCGAGTATTTTTCGCCTATGGAGAACATCCTTGCCCTTGAGACGATGAAAGAGGGGCATGACGGCTCGGGCATGGGTCTTGTGCTCAAGGACTTGGGCGGGGAGTTTAGGGAGCTCAAGGACTACCCTGTGCTTTCGGGCATATGCTCCAAGGACGGCTACAAGACCCTCAACGAGCATATGGAGCGGCGCGGTTTTCAGAAAGTGCATGCCTGGTCGCCGGCGGTAAAGCCCGTTAAGGGGGTGGCCGGGAAGGACTATTACTTTGCAAAGGTCTACAGGTATCCGGAGTCGTATCTTGAAAAATCGCAGGCTGAAAAGGAAGAACTCCTTTTAAGGACAAGGCTTGAACTGAGGAGGATGGGCGAGCAGGACGAGTCCATAGTGGTCTTTTCGTTTTATCCCGATGTGATTTCCTTAAAAGAGGTCGGAGACCCCCTTACTCTCGGTGAGTTCTTCGGGCTTGATAAGTCGCCTCTCAAGGCAAAGATAATATTTGCGCAGGGAAGGCAGAACACAAACTATGAGATAAACCTCTACGCCTGCCACCCGTTTTTCATACAGGGCTACGGCTCGATGACAAACGGCGAGAACACCGCATTCGTGCCTGTCAGGGAATACCTTGTAAGCAGGGGGTTTCCGGGATATACCGGCTATCAGAGCGACAGCGAGGTCTTCACCCACATACTTCACTACGCGGTAAGGCAACTTGGGTATCCGCTTACGTATTACAAGGACATAATAACCCCGCTTAAGGGCCCGGAGATTGAGGGCAGGCCGGACAGCGCCGCGCTCAGGCTCTTGAAGTCCTCGCTGAGGATGCTTGCCATAGACGGGCCGAACTGCGTCATAGGATTTACGCCCGACGGGACGTGTTTCATGGTGCAGGACTCAAAGAAGCTGAGGCCCGGAGTGGTTGGAGGGGTCAAGGGGAAATATGCGCTTGTCTCAGAGGAGTGCGGGCTTGACAGGGCCATCCCAAAAAGGGACGGCT
Source organism: Thermodesulfovibrionales bacterium (assembly GCA_030682405.1). Taxonomy (GTDB): domain Bacteria; phylum Nitrospirota; class Thermodesulfovibrionia; order Thermodesulfovibrionales; family JdFR-86; genus JAUXOF01. The sequence continues at coordinate 10,011 of JAUXOF010000062.1, read as the reverse complement.
CCAAGGACGTATTCCCGATGAAGTACGGCATGGTCATTGTCTCTTCAGGCGCCGAGGAAGTAAAGGTATGGGACCAGCTAAAGGGCGAAATAGTCCCCCATGATTCAAAAAAGGCAGGGGTTTGCTGATATGGGCGCTCTCAATTTAGATTTTAATCATAGCATCTCCCTCAGGGAGTTTCCCTACATAGTGCGCTGGAGGGATGACAGGTGCAAGCGCTGCGGCAAGTGCACGGCGGTCTGCCCGGTCAAGGCCATAGAGCCTGCTGTTCAGCTCCAAAGGAGTGTGCATTCGGCAGGGCCTGTGCCCGAGCCCAAGGCCGAAAGAAAGGTCGTATATGTAGTAAGGCAGGTTGCGGACATGGAGAGATACTGCACCGGGTGCGGCGCATGCACGCTTGTCTGCCCCAACGAGGCCATAGAGCCTGAGTTCAACCTCCAGCACAAGTTCCTTCACTATAAAAACAGGGCTGGCGAGCCTTATAAGAGGGGAGGAAGAAGAAACGACCCCCTTACATCCACGCTTGACAGGCTTAAGTTTACGAGGATATCCATGCTTACGGACCCGGCGCTTGATGCCGGAAGGCATGAGTTCAGGATACGGACGCTTCTTGGAAGAAACCTTCCGGCAGAGGAGCTTCCCCTCGTGGCAAGCGGCGGAAGGCTTGTAGTTACAAACGACACGTTCATCCCTCCGGTCAGGGAGATATATCCGATAATGATAGGGAGCATGTCCATAGGCGCGCTCTCCCCTCCGATGTGGGAGGGGCTTGCATCCGCAGTGGCCTATCTTAACGAGGTTGCTGGCATGCCGGTTGTCATGTGCTCGGGAGAGGGAGGGATGCCGCCGAGGCTTCTTAAATCCCGGTACCTTAAATATTTCATCTTACAGATAGCCTCAGGATATTTCGGCTGGGACGAGATAATACACGCCCTGCCGCACATGGTCGAGGACCCGGCTGCAATAGAGATTAAGTACGGGCAGGGCGCAAAGCCCGGAGACGGCGGGCTTTTGATGTCATACAAGGTGCTTAAGCTCATAGCGGGCATAAGGGGAGTGCCCATGTATGTGGACCTTGCCTCCCCTCCCACGCACCAGACAAAGTACTCCATAGAGGAGGCGGTCGCAAAGATGATACAGTCTATGTCAATGGCATGGGGCTTCAGGGTCCCTGTCTTCCCCAAGATATCCGGCACAAAGACCGCAAGGGCGGTGCTCAACAACCTCGCAAGAAACCCCTATGCAGGCGGCCTCTCCATAGACGGCGAGGACGGGGGCACTGGCGCTGCATACAACGTTTCAATGGACAAAATGGGGCACCCTATAGCATCCAACATAAGGGACTGCTACCTTGACCTCGTGAGGCAGGGCAAGCAGAACGAGCTTCCGCTGATAGCCTCAGGGGGAGTAGGCAAAAAAGGCAACCTTGCGGCAAATGCGGCTGCGCTCATCATGTTAGGCGCATCAGCGGTCTCAATAGGCAAATACATCATGCAGGCCGCGGCAGACTGCTTCGGGGATGAGTTCAACAGGTGCAACCTCTGTAACACGGGCCGCTGCCCGAGAGGCATTACCACTCAGGACCCGAAGCTCTACAGGAGGCTCGACCCGGACAGGGTGGCTGAAAGGGTTGTGGATGTGTTTAAGTCCGCGGATGTGGAGCTTAAAAAGATATTCGCCCCCATGGGCAGGAGCACCGAGCTTCCGATAGGCATGTCCGACGGCCTGAGCATAGACGACAAGGCGATGGCAGAGAGGCTTGAGATAGACTATGCCTGTTAAGAAGATAACCATAGAGGGCAACATAGACGGTAAGAGGCTCTCTTCCCGCGTCCTTGAGGAGCGCATACAGGAGGCCGTCAAAGATGGCGCAAGCGACATCTTCGTCCGTGCCGACGGGCAGCACGGAATAGGTGGCAGGATATGGCCCGTGGAGAAGACCGTAAGGATAACGGTCACAGGGCCGGTGGGTCAGAGATTGGGAAGCATGGGGATGTTCGGCACGGAGATAACCGTCAAAGGCAACGCCTCGGACGATGCCGGATGGGTTAACTGCGGCGCGAAAATCACGGTGCTCGGGGACGTAACAAACGGCGCGCATAACGCCGCGGCCCAAGGCACGCTTTTTGTTCAGGGCGGGGGAGGCGCGCGGTGCGATACGATGACAAAGCACAACCCCCGGTTCGACCCGCCGGAGTCGTGGTATTTCCGGGACGTCGGGGACTCTTTTTCAGAGTTCAAGGCGGGCGGCATCGCGGTTGTCTGCGGGGTAGACCCCAGAGACCCGGAGAACATATTAGGTTACCGGCCGTGTGTGGGGATGGTCGGCGGGACGATTTATTTCAGGGGGCAGATAAAAGGCTTTAGCGAGAATGACGTAAAGCTCCTTCCGCTTACGCCTCAGGACTGGCAGTGGCTTAAGGAAAGGATGATGCCCTATCTTAAGGCCATAGACAGGACGGCCTGCTACGGCGAACTTACGGCCTCTCCGGAGGCTTGGAGAAAACTCATCGCATACACGCCTGCTGAAAAGAAGGGCAGGCTGGGGCTTAAGCTCTCGCTTTCCGACTTCAGGAATGATATGTGGGAAAAAGAGGTCGGAGCAGGCGGGATATTTGCCGAATACATAACACACGAGCGGACAACCCTGCCTTACATAACTACCGGCGCGGACAGGCGCAACAGACCCGTCTGGGCCAACGAGAAGTACTCGCCTCCGTGCGCATACGCATGCCCCACGCATATACCGTCCCATAAAAGGACGGCGCTTATAAGGCAGGGTCATCTCAAGGAGGCGCTTGAACTGGTGCTTCAGTACAGCCCGCTTCCGGCAACCGTATGCGGGCAGATATGCCCGAACCTCTGCATGCAGAGCTGTACGAGGGGAAGACTCGACAGGCCGCTTAACATAAAGGAACTCGGTGCGCTCGCGCTTAATCTTCCGGCCCCGAAGCCCGCAAAAAAGACGGGCTATAGGATAGCGGTCATAGGCGGCGGTCCGGCAGGGCTTTCAGCGGCATGGCAGCTTGCTCTTAAGGGCCACTCGGTGGACCTCTACGAGGCAGAGGGCAGGCTCGGAGGAAAAATAGAGTTGTGTATACCCAGACAGAGGCTCCCCCACAGGATACTCCTTAAGGAGCTTTCCCGGTTCAAAGAGATAGGAGTCAAAACTTACCTCGGGGAAAAAATAGACCGGAAGGGGTTTGAAAAGATATACAAGGCCCACGATGCGGTTGTTGTTGCGGTGGGCGCGCATAAGCCGAGGGAGCTTAAGTTTACCGGCTCAGAGCATTCCGTGCCTGCCATAGAGTTCCTTAAGGGCATAAACACCGGGAAACTCCCTGCTCTTAAGGGCAAAGATGTCGTTGTCATAGGCGCGGGAAACGTAGGCATGGATGTGGCCGTGCAGGCGTTTGACTGCGGGGCAAAAAGCGTTACAGCTATAGATATACAGGAGCCTGCGGCCTTCGGCAAGGAGCTTGATGACGCAAAAGAAAAGGGGACAAAGATACTCTGGCCCAGATTCACGGAGCGCTACGACAGAAAGGCAAAAAAGATATATTTTAAGGACGGCTCGTCCCTGAATGCGGACCTCGTGATTGTATCTGTTGGAGAGACACCTTTAGTGGACTTTCTCCCTCAGTCAATGCATACGGACAAAAGCGGGTGGATAGCCGTAAACGGGCTTGGCCAGTCCTCGGACGCCAAGGTGTTTGCCATAGGCGATGCGACAAGGCCCGGTCTTGTGACCCATGCAATAGGGCAGGGCAGGGTCGCTGCCAGCGTGATACATTCCGAGCTTATGCATTACGACTACGTGCCGGAGGGCAAACAGGTCATCCCCTACGAGAGAATAAAGAGCGAATATTACGACGTTTGCCGCTTTGGAAGCGGCGGAAAGTTTAAGCCCCAAGAGGAAGCAGCCATATGCATGTCCTGCGCCACATGCCGGGACTGCCGCATGTGCGAGGCCGTATGCTACTCTGGCGCAATCAGCCGCATGGAAAAAGAGGGCGGCTCATACGAGTATGTCGTTGACGATGATAAGTGCATAGGCTGCGGCTTCTGCGCGGGCATATGCCCCTGCGGCGTATGGGAGATGGTGGAGAACGCATAGGGGCATGCCCCTATTAGCCCTCGTCAGTTTGCCTTGAGCCTGCTTCTAATAGTTCTTGTTGTTGTCGCAGTCTACAGCGAATACATCGCCGCTGACCTTTGATGCCGTGTTCCCGTACGCAAAAGCGGTAAAGCAGGGGTTCTTGGCCGCGGTTGTAGGAGGGAACGCGACCGGGGTGACAATGGACACGGCGTTTATTATGCAGTAGCTGTAGCTCAAGCTCGAGCCGCTTCCGGGCTTAAACCCCGGCAGCACGGCAGCCGCCTGTATCAAGAGCACATTGTCCGGGTTGTTGGCCCCGCATGTCCCGGTGCTCGCCGCATACCTGCCGTTTTCCGCAAAGTTCTGCTCTTGAAGCAACCTAAGGCCTTCTAAGTTTGCGAATGCCTCGGCCCTTGCGGCCTTTTTCTGCTGGCCCACGTATGCCGGTATGGCAATGGCCGCAAGTATGCCTATTATGCCGATGACTACCAGAAGCTCAATAAGAGTGACTCCTTTTTTATCCATCTTAAACCCTCCTTATATGAGAAAATCTCAAGCCCTGAGCAGGGCTAAAACCCAAACCGAAAAGGATAGCGCAAAGGACGCCGCGCCGTAAAGGGCGTGTCTCATGCTCGTCTTTCCGTGGGCGAAGCCTTTAAAAATAATGAATATCACAGAGCCTATCCACCCGAAAAAACCGGCCACGGCAAGCGCGGCCCATAGGGGCCTTGGCGCCCTGTCCACATTCATGGCATAAAGATGCCTTGCCTTCTCAGAGGCCGCATCCTCCGGCCTTACAGAGCCTTCCCGGATTAATATCCTCACATTGAGGCCGGCTATTTTTTCGTCGCACTTCTTTATCCAGTCTTTGCCCGGGGTGTAGAGGGACCTTGAGGCATAAAAAGAGCTTCTTATGGATGAGTACGCAATGTTTGCCCAGTCAAACCTTTCCTCCTGTTCAAACATCTCCCCTATCTGCCAAAGCCTTTGGGCCGAGCGCTCTACATAGGGGGAAAGAGGCGTATAAAAGTGCATTGCCGTGTCGTACTCCCTTACGGCGAGCTTCCAGTTCCCCTCTGCATAATATCCTTCGGCAGTCATGAAATGGCTCCTCTGTAAATAAAAAACCCTTCCCCCAACAATGAGGAAAAAGAGCGCCGCTACTATAAATCCTTTAACAAGGAATCCTTTATACATATTTATACTCTAACATATTTACATTTGCCCTCATTTTTCCGCATCTGCCGCCTCTGCCGCATCTATAGCAGAGAAGGCCAATGCCTCAACGGTCTCGGCGAGCCGTGCATAGCCTCCTCCTCCAGCCTTGACTTCAGAGAGGAGTGCGAATGCCTCCTCTTTCCTGCCGTCTTTTAAAAGAAAGCTTACATACGACCAGAGGAATAATCTGGGGTTGCTTAAACTGAAGGCGGTTACGAAAAACCTCTCCCCTTCCTTTTCCCTGCCCTCTCTTTTAAGAAGCCCGCCGTAAAACATTGTGTTGAAGCCGTAAAGGGAGTACATCTCCCGGCAGAATATGTCCGGCCTGTAAGGGGTCTCCATAATCCTCTCATAGTTGAGCTTCGGGTAGTTCTCCCTGTAGCGCAGGGTGATGAGAGCTTTCATTTCAGCCTCCTCAGCCCCTCTATGAGCCGTTGGCTCCCCTCTGGGCCGTTGGCCCACGGGCCAATTAGGCGAGCCATAGGCTTTTTTCGGGTATAAGGCAACGGTCAGCAGGTAAGGATAAAAAGAATAATGCCCTGAGACGACCTCGGTCATTTTCTCGGCAGAGCTTGCAAAGAGCTTCCCTTTAAGCGCAAAGTCCCTGTTTATCTCTTTTACGGAACTCGTTGCGCTTCTGTAGAAATCCGGGTAAAGGACTGAGTATTTCCAGTTCGGGGAGCTTTCCATGCCGTAGGTGTCCTTCTTCCCTGCCGTGTCTATGACGAGGACATCCTCCCTCAGCCTCTCCACCGCCCTCATGTAAAAGACCGTGAACATGGGGTTGTCCGTGTAATTCAGAAGAAGGCTCTTTACAGGCATTGCAGTCAGTATGTCCCTGCCGAAATCATGGGCAATGAAATTGCCGTTTAATGAGACGTCCCTTATTGTGAATGGGAGAAGCACAAAAGGCAAGAGGACAAGGACAACGGGGATGAATCCGGGGATAATCTTAAGCCGCCTTTTTTTTAGGAACCCTTTTTTTAGTAACCCTATGGATGAGGCAAATCCGACCGAGACGAGGCTGAAGAGTATGGGAATGGCAGGGACGAAATAGGGTATTGCCGCCTGAAGAGACTTTTCAGTCATCTCCGGCGAGGACAGCACTATGCGGGGAAGCACCAGAAACCATGCCAATATGGCGACAATGAAATAAACGAGCGTCTTTTTTTCCTTGATGAGAAAGGCAAGCCCGATAACGGAAAACGGAAGCACGGGCAGTATTGCGGGTGCGGCTATGTTAAGAATGCTGTTTTTAAGGCCGGTCAGCCATTCGCCTCCTCGTGGGGAGGCCATGACCTTAAGCGCATAAATCGTATCAGCCGACTTGTAAGCCCTGCGGAGGATTACGTTTATTAAATCCTGCCATGTGCTTGCATACGAATAGAGCATGACGCTTCCGTGCTCAAGCATGGCCAATGACCTGAAGTACATGAGCAGGTTTACGGATGTCCCGGCCGCAAAAACGACAGGGGCCAGAAGCAGCCATTTCCATGTTACCTCCCGCCACCGCGCGGCAACCGGCCACATGAGGACCAATCCCATAAGCCCGATTGTATGGTGTCCTCCGGTGCCAAGCCCTATGAGAAAGAGTGCGGCAAGGGTGTTCTGCATGAAGTCCATGCCTTTTAACGCCTTTAGCCCAAGATAAAACACGGTTATGGCGAGCAGGGCGTTAAGGGTGTAAACCTCCGCTTTTAGGGATTCCAAAAAGAATATCGGAGACAGCCCGCATATCAGGGCACCGGCCCATGAGGCAGCCCTGCTTTTGGTAAGCAAAAGCGAGGTCTTAAACACCATGAGGCATGCAAGGCCGGCGAGCACTGCGCTTGACAGATTGACCTTAAAAGCCACATTGCCTATGGGAAGGAACGAAAAGAGCTTTCCGATTATTATGTAAAGCGGATAGCCCGGCGGATGCGCCGTGCCGAGGGAGAACGATGCCGCGGCAAAAAGGCTGCTGTCTCCGGTATATACAGAGGGAGAAAGGGATGATGTGTATATGAATAGGACGGTAAAAAATAAAGTCAGGGAAATCCCGGTATCTGTGTTGATTTTAGCCGTAAGAGCCAAAAAATTAAGCGGCAGGGTTTTTGCCCTGCCGCTTGGAGTGTTTGCGAGCATCAAATTAGTCTGAGGTTATACCTTTTGAGTGTATTTGTATGCCGTCTTTGTCCAGCGCCACCATGTAGACGCTGCCAATAGTGGCATCGTCGGCAGGGAACGCTGCAAGGCCTATCTGCCCAGCCGCTGGAGCCCCAGCGACCCACAGTGCCACGCCGCCCCATGGGGACTGCTGGAGTGCCCTTGCCGCTACGAATGTCGCAACCGCGCCTGATACTGCGAGCCCGTTGTTTGTAAAGTCGGTGCCGATTGTAACAGTGCCGTTGTTATCGCTGTCCACTTCCGTGAGCGCGCCCTGAACTGTGCCCGCCTTCCTTGCCGAGTTCATCCATGCTGAAAGCTCAGACTCTGAGGCGGTTGCGGTCCTTATGACAGCGGCCTTCCTTGACCTCTCCTGCATGCCGATATACCCGGGGATTGCTATTGCCGCCAGAATACCGATGATTGCCACGACTATGAGGAGCTCTATGAGGGTAAAACCCTTCTGCCCCCTTAAATTCTCAACTGCTTTAAACATAAGTCCCTCCTGCTGATTTATTGTCCGAGCGAACCGCTCGTTTCCGCCTGTTATTCCACCAACTTCCACCTATCACTTCCGCCACTTCCACTTAATCTTATCAACTGCCTCCGCTTCAACTGCCTAATCTCTAATCTTGCTAATCTTATCAACTGCCTCTGCTTATCAAATGTCGCCGGTTTTGCGGCCCCTTTCGTGAAGTTCTTCACCTCCTTCTGATAAGCTCATCTCTTAAGAATGCACATTCCGTGCCACGATTTTAGGCCAAAAAATCCAATAAAATCAATGGAAAATTAATAAGGGAAGAGGTTAAGTGACAATAATTGTCGCCTGAGCTGCCGATTTTTGTCTAAAATCGGTATTTATACTTTTTGTCTTCGCGCAATCGTGTGGGTAATTTGAGACCGCTGAAAAAGTAGGTTTTTCAAATTCCCTCTTTGACAAAGAGGGGTTGGGGAGATTTTACGAATCATAAATGACCCCATATCACTTCCATAACCACATCGATATTCTCGAATACCGCCCTATCGGAAAACCTGATTATCTTCAGCCCCATTTTGCTTAGTGCTTCATCCCGCAAACGGTCATTTTCCTTACCGGCCACTCCGTAATGCTGTCCTCCATCAAGCTCTATTACAAGAGCAGACTTTGGACAATAGAAATCAACGATATATTGTCCGATGACCTTTTGCCGATAGAATTGACATCCTTTCATCTGTTTCCGCCTCAACCTTGTCCATAAATGCTTCTCGGCCTCCGTCAGGTCTTTCCTTAGTCGTTGTGAGAAGGTTTTTAATTGCTTATTGTACTGGAGCATTTGTTTTTAAAATCCCCCCTCACCCCCCTTTTCCAAAGGGGGGAGCAAAGATTTACCCACACTTTTCCACGATGAGCCTATACTTTTTGTTCATTAAGGTTTTTCCCCTTTTAGGAGTTTATATTCTATGCTGTCAAGGAGCGCCTGATACGAGGCCTCTATGATGTTTTCAGAAACCCCTACAGTCCCCCACTTGTCCTTTTCGTCCCCGGATTCTATGAGCACGCGCACGTTTGCGGACGTGCCCTTGCCTGCGGTCAGAACCCTCACCTTGTAGTCGTGGAGACTTATGCGCCCGAGTTCGGGGTAGAATTTCTCAAGGGCTTTTCTAAGTGCGTTGTCAAGCGCGTTGACAGGGCCGTTTCCGGTTGCGGCTGTGTGTTCTACATGCCCTTGGACCTTAAGCATGATGGTGGCCTCGTTCAAAGGGGTTTCCCCCTCTTTTCTTTTTTCCACTATGACCCTGAAGCCTATGAGGTCGAAGAACTTCCTGTGCAGGCCGAGGGACTTCTTCATCAGGAGTTCAAAGGACGCCTCTGCGGCCTCAAACTGAAAGCCCTGATTTTCAAGGCTTTTCAGCTTGTGAACTATGTCCGCGACCTTTGGGGAGTCGGGGTCTATGTCTATGCCGAACTCCTTTGCCTTCCTTAGTATGTTGCTCCTGCCCGCAAGGTCTGAGAGCAGCACCCTGCGGGAGTTGCCCACAAGTTCGGGCCTTATGTGCTCGTATGTTTCAGGGCTTTTCATCACCGCACTCACGTGCATGCCCGCCTTGTGCGCAAACGCGCTGTCGCCCACAAAGGGCTGCCTTTTAAAATGCCTGAGGTTGGCTATCTCGTTTACGAACCGGGCCGCATCTCGCAGCTTCCTGAGCTGTTCGTCCGGGATGCAGCGCATGCCTTCTTTTATTTGAAGGTTTGGGATTACCGAGCAGAGGTTTGCGTTTCCGCACCGCTCCCCAAGGCCGTTTATCGTGCCCTGCACCTGCATCGCCCCGGCCTTAACAGCCATCACGGAGTTTGCCACTGCGCAGTCTGAGTCGTTGTGCGCGTGTATGCCCACCGGCGACTTAAGCCCCTTTACGGCATTCTTTGTTATCTTGCCCACGGCGTCCGGCAACATGCCGCCGTTTGTGTCGCAGAGCACTATGCAGTCGGCGCCGGCGTCCTTTGCCGCCTCAAGGCATTTCATTGCATACTCCGGGTTATGACTGTAGCCGTCGAAGAAGTGCTCGGC
>JAUXOF010000048.1 GCA_030682405.1 Thermodesulfovibrionales bacterium | reverse complement strand
AATGATTAAGAACATACTAAAGAGTTCATAAGTATGAAGACATCAAATATAAAATCCCTCCTAACCTCCCTTTGCCAAAGGGAGGGAATTTACCCCTCTTTAGCAAAGAGGGGCGAGGGGAGATTTTTCAAGATCTATGTCCTCTTACTTCTGCACTTATTAGTAATGTCCTTTGCCGCCCCGGCTGCTGCTCTGGACATCCCCGTTTTAGAGGTGCAGGTGGAGGGCCTCCATTCCATAGACAAAGAGGAGCTTATCTACCTTCTCGGCCTTAGAGAGGGAGGCGTTATTGACCGGGCCTCCTTAAGGAGGGGCATCAAAAGGGCGTTTCTGAAGGGCATATTCGAGGATATTTCCGTTGAGGCAGCGCCTGTCGGCGTAATAACGGTGAGGGTAAGAGAGAAGGATTTTATAGACAACATTTCGGTTAAAGGGAATCTGCTTGTTCCGGGCAGGTTCATAAAGGCGAATTTTGCATTAAAAGAGGACCAGCCCATGAGATACGAGCTTGCGGATGAGTCCGTAGCAAGGCTCAAGGCCGCACTTGTGGAGAAGGGGTTTTCTGATGCGGCAGTGGAGCTTGGGGTCAGGAGGGAGGATGAGCCCTACAGGGTTGACCTGATACTGAGGGTCACTGAGGGAAAACCGCTTGTGGTAGATAAGATACAGGTTTTAGGCCGGCCCTCCGGCGAGGTAGGGCAGTTGATGACGCTGAGAGAAGGCGATGTGTACGACCAGTTTAAGCTTAGGGAAGACATTGAAAGGCTGAGGAAGTTCTACGTCAAGTCCGGCTACATCCACCCTGCCGTCGGCCCCTATACATTCAGGGACGGCGAGCTTGATTTAAGCATTACCGCCGGCAAGAGGCTTGACATTAAAATAAGCGGTAACCGCGCCATAAGCGCAAAGGCCCTCATGAGCGCCCTGCCGTTTTTCGAAGCCGGAGATTTCAGCGATGAGCTCCTTGAGGAGGCAACCTCTAAATTGATGTCGCTTTACCGTGCCAAAGGCTATCCCTTTGTTCAGATAGCGCCTGTTGCCAGTCAGCAGGAGGACGAGATACGCCTGTCCCTGTTCATAAAAGAGGGCATCAGGGTTAATGTGGGCTCGATAAATCTGGAGGGGGTGACCATAGGGGAGAGGAAGCTCAAGGAGATGATGTCTCTAAAGGAGGGGGGGCTGTTCAGCTACGACCTTATAGATTCCGATGTCTCCTCTGTACGGGAGTTTTATACTGCCCTCGGTTATCTTAACGTATCGGTTGCCGCGCCTGTTACGGATATAAAGGATTCGCGGGCAAACATCACCATAAAAATAACCGAAGGGGCAATCGTCAATATCAGCGAGTTCGTCATAAAAGGCCTGAAGTATTTTTCAGAGCCGGAACTTATGAAGGCGGCGAACTTGAAGGCGGGCAGCCCTTATAACGAGGTTGACCTTGCGGATGCCCGCTACAGGATTTTGGATTTCTACGGGGGCCGCGGGTTTGCCGATTGCAGGGTGGACATACTGAGGGAGCTCCATGAGGAAGGCGTCAAGGTCGTTTTCAGCATAGAGGAGGGGGGAAGGACATTTTTCGGCCATACCATAGTGGGGGGCAACTTGAGGACCAATCGTAAGGTCATAGAAAGGGAACTGTCTTACAGCGAAGGCGCGCCTCTGGACTATGCCATGCTTGCAATGACAAAGCAGAGGCTCTATAAGTTAGGTCTTTTCACGCATGTCAGCGCCGAGGCGGTCGGCAGGCATGAGGACAGGGCTGATGTCGCCATAAAGGTTGAAGAGGGCAAGGCAGGCTCCGTTGATATAGGCCTCGGCTACGGGGAGTACGAGAGGCAAAGGGGAGCTCTGGACATCAATTACAGGAACCTCTGGGGCATGAACAGGCAGGCGGGCATCAGGACCGAGGTAAGCTCCATTGAGAACCGGCAGATACTCAATTATCACGACCCGTGGTTTTCCGGCAGGAGGATTCCTCTGAGGGCATACCTCATCAGGGAAGAACGGAGGGAAAAAAATATAGATACGGACGAGACCAGATACAGGCTCAGAAGGTACTCCGCAAGCGTGGGAACGGAAAAGAAGCCGGGCAAGGCCGCAAGGGTGGACATGTTTTACGAGTTCTCTCTGGTCAAGACATTTGACGTGGCGTCCGACGTCATCCTCTCAAAAGAAGACACAGGCACGCTTGCGATAAGCAGCCTGAGGCCCGGTATAGTCTACGACACAAGGGACAATGCGTTTGACCCCAAAAGGGGGATATTTGCCGGTATGTCGCTGAAGGCGTCATCGTCCTACCTGTTTTCAGAGACGGACTTTCTAAAGCTGATAGTGCACGGCAACTCCTACAACAGGCTCCTCCGGCGGCTTGTGGCCGCAGTCTCGCTCAAGGCAGGCGTTGCAAAGGGGTATAGGGATACGGCTGAGCTTCCCATTATAGAGAGGTTTTTCCTCGGCGGAAGGAGCACCGTAAGGGGGTACCCGCAGGACGGCCTCGGGCCCAAAGGCGGCAGGGGCACGCCCGTCGGCGGCGATGCCTTTATGCTCGGCAATTTAGAGCTCAGGACGTATTTGGGAAAGAGTTGGATAATTGTCGCCTTCTTAGACGGCGGCAATGTCTGGCCCAAGATTAACGACATGGACGTAACCAAGCTGAAATACACCACAGGCGGAGGCCTCAGATACAACACGCCTGTCGGCCCCATAAGGCTCGATTACGGTTATAAACTTAACAGGGAGCTTGGCGAAAGCGCATACGAACTGCACTTCAGCATCGGCCATGCATTTTAGGGGGTGCGACCCCTGCGTCTAAGGGTGCGACCCCGCGCAAAGAATCCCCTAAGGCTCGTAGAGAATCTTTATCTGGGAGCCTGCCTTTAGGCTTTCGATATGATGCCTTAAACTCTGGTTTACCTTTTTCTCCCTGAGATACGTCTCTATCTTTTCCTTGACTTCGCCGAGTTTTAGGCCTTTGAACTCTTTGTTGTTCTTTTTGTAGAAGGCCTCTATGTCGCTCTCGCGTATCCTGATGAACGCCCTTACCTTCAGGTCTATATATTCCCTGAGCAGCGTCTCCTCGTCACGGGCCTCCATCCTAAGTTTTTTTGCCTCCCGTAAAAGCAGAGTCCTGTTTATAATGGTATTTAATGCCTCGCTGCGGGTTATGCCGGGTTCGACTGCAGCGTTCTTTTTAAAGCTTTCCTCAAGTTCGCTCAGCGTTATGGCCTCGTTGTCTACGAACGCCGCGACCCTGTCTATGACCTCGGCCTGCAAGGAAGAGGAGGCAAATACGAGCAGCATAAGCAGGATGCCTGTTATTTTCTCTTTCATCTTCCCTCATTATATAATTTTTCAGGGGAAAAGGGCGCCGGAGCGTACGGCAAGGCAAGCCGCTGCGGCAGCCCACGGAAGAGGGGTATAATAGGGAATGGGGAAAGTCAATCTTAAGGCGCTCAGTCCGGAGGAAATGAAAGTGTTCCTCAAGGGTCTGGGGCTTCCCTCTTACAGGGCCGGCCAGATAATAAGGTGGATTTACGAAAAGGGCGCCGTATCCATAGAGGAGATGACCGACCTGTCAAAAGACCTCAGGGCAAGGCTCTCAGGGCTTTCCTATATCAGCGCCCTCGTGCTTATGGATGAAAAGACATCGAGGGACGGCACAAGGAAATTCCTCTTCAGGCTTGAAGACGGCGAGGCCATAGAAAGCGTTCTTATATACGATGAGGACAGGCTTACGCTCTGCATATCGTCTCAGGCCGGCTGCCGGATGGGATGCCGGTTTTGCCTTACCGGAAAGGGCGGCCTGAGGCGCAACCTCAGGGCCTTTGAGATGGCGGACCAAGTCATGGCAGCCTCAAGGCTTGCCGGAGACCGCATAACCAATATCGTCTTCATGGGAATGGGGGAGCCGCTTACGAACCTCGATGAGGTGGCCGAGGCCATAAGGCGTCTAACCGGCCTTATGCATTTTCCAAAAGGGAGGATAACATTATCCACTGCCGGGCTTGTCCCTGAGATACTGAAGCTCCCCTCTCTGGCCCCGCTTGTGAACCTTGCGATATCCCTTAATGCGACAACGGATACGGTCAGAGACTACCTAATGCCGGTAAACAGGAAATATCCGATAAGTGCGCTGCTCAATGCCCTGAGGCGCTTTCCCCTGCCTAAAAGGGGGAGGATAACATTTGAGTATGTGATGATTGACGGCTTAAACGACACCGCTGCCGATGCAAAAAGGCTCATAACCCTTCTTAAAGGGATTCCCTCAAAGGTAAACCTCATACCGTTTAATGAATTTGAAGGCAGCGGCCTCAGAAGGCCCTCAGACAACAAGGTGCTTGAGTTTCAGGGTATCCTCATCAGGGGCGGGATGACGGCATTCATCAGAAAAAGCAAGGGCAGCGACATAATGGCGGCCTGCGGACAACTGAGGGGGGCAGTCGCAGACCCCCTGTGAGTTTTATCGGTGCGGCCTTCCATCCTTAAGATAACAGGCTTTACAATATAAAAAGGCATTTCTTCTTTAAATCCCCATATAACACGCATAAGGGGAAGCTTACACATTGCATGTGGTATTATTATGCATGCTCCTGAGCCTCCTTAAACACTCTTTTTTAAGGCAGAAAAAGGCCATGGCCATGATGGTCGTATCCGTCTCTATGGGCACTGCCATTGCCGCCTCCCTCATAGCCCTCTCCATGGACATTAAGGGCAAGGTCTCAAAGGAACTCCGCTCCTTCGGCGCAAACATAACCGTCACCCCGAAGATAGAGGGGATTGCGGGCATTGCAGGGCAGAGGAGATACCTCAGGGAGGAAGACATAATAAGGATAAAGACCATATTCTGGCGGCATAACATAGTCGGCATAGCCCCGGCTTTAGAGGAAAATGCAGAGCTTTCTTATGGAGACAAGAGGCGGAAGATAACCGCGGTCGGGACATGGTTTAAAAAGGAACTGCCGCTTCCGGGCGAGACAGCGAAGTTCGAAGCAGGCGTTACGACCGTCTCTCCGTGGTGGGCGATAGAGGGCAGTCCGCCTGAAGCGGGAGGCGTTGTCTTAGGCTCATCCTTAAGCAGGGAACTCGGCGTCAGGGAAGGAGACGAGGTCTTGCTTGACGAAAGGCCCTTTAAGGTCACAGGGATTGTAGAAACAGGCGGCATTGAGGACGGCAGGGCGTTTTTAGACCTCTGGGACATGCAGCAACTCAAAGGGCTTCCCGGCAAGGTTTCAACGATTTCAGTCTCGGCCCTCACGACCCCGATGGACGAATTCGCTTACAAAGACCCATCGCTCATGAGCAGGAAGGAGTACGAGAAGTGGTACTGCACGGGGTATGTGACCTCCATAGCAAAGCAGATAGAAGAGGTCGTTGCCGGAGGGAGGGCAAAACCCGTATGGCACATAGCAGAGACAGAGGGAATAGTGCTTGGAAGGATGAGCATGCTCATATATCTTCTTAGCGCGGCCTCGCTTCTGGCCTCGGCCCTCGGGGTATCCACGACAATGGTGGCCGGCCTTCTAAGGAGGCTTGATGAGATAGGGCTTATGAAGGCCATCGGAGCCGACGGCATTCAGATAATAGTCATATTCCTTTCAGAGGCGCTTATAATAGGCACGGCAGGAGGTATTGCAGGCTATGTCGTCTCCATCGGGGTGGCCAAGGTCGTGGGCCTGAAGGTCTTTGGCGTCGCGCTTTCCGAAAGGGCGCTTCTTTTGCCGGTCTCAGTTGCGATGGCCCTTCTGATTGCGGCCATAGGCAGTCTTCTTCCCATAAGGAGGGCGTTAAAAATCAAACCCGCCGTTATTCTTAAGGGGGCCAGATGACAAACAGGCAGTGGTTTTTCCATGTCCTTAAGAACTCCGCAGCCCAGAGAAAAGGGAGGGTGTTTGTCGCCTCAGCCTCTGTTGCCATAGCCGCAGCGGTCGTCACTGCCGCCATCGGGCTTTCACTGGGCATAAGGCAGAAACTGGGCGGGGAGCTAAAGGCATACGGCGCAAACGCCATTGCATCAAAGGCCGAGGGATACATGGACGAATCGCTCCTGAGTGCGCTCTCAGGGGTCAAGGCAATAGAGTCTTATTCAGGCCAGCTTTATCAGGCGGCTGCGGCAGGCGGGGTGGATGCCGAACTAATGGGCATTGACCTTAAAAGGGCGTCGGGATGGAAGATTAAAGGCAGTCTCCCCGGCGAGGGAGAAACCCTTCTGGGGGTGGATATACAGGCCGCGCTTAGGACCGAGGAGGGCGGCACGGTAGTGCTCTCTGTAGACGGCAGGGAGGTTCCGGTCAGGGTCTCGGGTTTTATAGAGACCGGAGGCGCAGAGGACAGGGCCGTAGTCATGAGCCTTTATGATGCGCAGGGTCTTACGGGCCTTACAGGGAAGCTCAGCGCCGTGCTTATAAGGGCGGCCTCGGACAGCCTTGACGAGACAGTAAGGAAGGTAAGCGCGCTAATGCCCGGCGTGACTGTCAAGACCCTAAGGCAGGTCGCATATGCAGAGGAGTCTTTTCTGAGCAAGGTAGAACTCCTCATGGCCCTCGTCACGCTTGTTGTTGTCGTTGCATCCGGGATAAGCGTTTCAAGCACCATGGGCGCAACAGTGCTTGAGAGGATAAAGGAGATAGGGCTTATGAAGGCCATAGGCGGCACAAAAAAGATGATAGGCAGGCTTTATCTGATGGAGGCTGCCCTCATAGGGCTCGCAGGCGGGGCTGCCGGTTATGCGCTCGGTTTTGCCTCCGCGCAGGCGGTCTCCATGGGCGCATTTAAATCCTATATAGCTATGCCGTTTTATCTTGTCTTCCTTTCGCTCGGCCTCGGTCTCCTGATAGCCGTGCTTGCGAGCGGCTTTCCCCTCGGGCCTGCGTTAAGGCAGAGTCCTTCGGCCATACTGAGGGGGGAATGATGGATTTCATAACGGTAAGAGGAGCGCATAGGGAATATCAGACCGCATCCGCCTTAAGGGGGGTTGACCTTGAGATAGCAGGCGGTGTGTGGTGCTCGATAGTCGGGCCGTCGGGTTCCGGCAAGAGCACCCTTCTTAATCTTCTCGGCGGTCTTGACAGCCCCACAAAGGGGCAGGTGTTCATAGACGGCGTTGACCTCAGGACATTGAGCGAGAATGAGATGGCCCGTTTCAGAAGGGAGAAGATAGGTTTTATATTCCAGCAGTCCTATCTCATCCCCTATCTCTCAAGCCTTGACAATGTGATGCTTTCTCAGTACTTCCACAGCATGACCGACTCATCCGAGGCAGAGGAGGCATTAAAGAGGGTCGGTCTGGGCCACAGGCTTCATCACAGGCCCTCCGAGCTTTCGGGCGGCGAGCAGCAGAGGGTCACGGTGGCAAGGGCGCTCATAAACAGCCCGAAGATACTCCTTGCGGACGAGCCCACGGGGAACCTCGACAGGGAAAACACGAAACTCATAATGGAGCTTCTCAAGCGGCTCCATGAGGAAGAGCGCTTCACCATAGTCCTCGTAACCCACGACCCCTTTGTGTCCAAGTGGGCAGAGAGGATTGTCACCATGGAGGACGGAAGGATAATAAAGGATGAGCCTCTTTATTAGCGAGGCCTTTGCCGTCGGCATAAAGGAAGGCTTCAAGCTGTGGCTCGTGTGGCTCGTTTTTTCCTCTCTGCTTAAGGAGCAAGACAGGCCGGGGCTTATGAGGCCGTTTTATCTGGGTCTTGCCCTGACCTCCATGCTCTTTGCCGCCTCCTTCCTCGCCGCGCCGGGCCAGCAGGCAAGGGGACTGCTCGTAGGGCTTACAGGGTATACGTTTTTCATTTTTTTCCTTTCAAGCGCTCTGGCGCTTTATCAGGGCGCCGGGGTCAACCTCTTTGGCCCTCTGAGATTAACAAACAGGCATCTCCTCCGGGCCGTGATAACTGCGTCCACGGTGTTTTATTTCTCTCCCGACATCATAGGCTCTTCAATGTTCGTAAGGGATGCGGCAGAAATGAAGGCAAGCTATGCCGGGGTTTATCTTTCCGCAGCCTCAGGCTTCATCCTGCCCCTGATTTTCATATTCACGCCGGTTCAGGCGAGGGCCGGCAGGCTCGTCTCAGGGTATTTCGGGCTTCCGCAGTTTCTTCTCTTTTTGTCAGTGATAAAACTCTTAGGGGGCGGGATAAAAGGGTTTGCCGAGTTTTCGCTGATGCCTCTGGTGCAGGCCGGGCTTATGAAATTTTTCCACGATGTCGTGCACCAGACGTTTGTTTATCTGATGGTGCCGGACCATCCGATGCTTAACACCACCGCATGGAATTTCGTGGGAATATTTTTCGGCTCAAACATCTCCATAGCGGCAACCCTGCTTCTTCTGCTTATCCCCCCTTCGGTATTCCTCCACCAGAGTTTTCTGGCCCCTGTGCCCGAGCCCGGCGGGGGCGCTGCAACCGGGGCTGAAAGAAGGATGTTTAAGTCTTCCGTTGTGGCCGACAGGAGGAGGAAGGCAGTGCCGGTGATATTTTTCATGGCCTTCATATTGATATCGTGGTACTCGGGAGCCGGAGATACGGCCTCAAGGCTCTATAACCCCAAGCCCAAGCCTGTGGTTGAGGACAAGGGGCAGGTTGTCATACCTTTTACAGACCCCACAATGGACCTCCTTGACGGAAGGCTCCATAAGTTCTCCCTTGTTTCAGGGCAGGAGGCCATAAGTATAATCGTAATCAAAAAACCGGACGGCGGGCTTGCCGTGTGCCTTGACGCCTGCGAGATATGCTCCCCGGAGGGATACGGACAGACGGAAGGCAAGGTGGTCTGCATCTACTGCATGACCCCGATTCCGGTTTCAACGCTCGGCAGGCCCGGGGGGTGCAACCCCATCCCCCTTAATGCAATCATAACGGAAAGGGACCTGCGGATAGATGTGGCCGAGATACTCCTTAAGTGGAAGGACGTTAAAACCGGAAAAACAAAGGGGGCCGCCGAATGAGGCGGCTGATAGACATACTTTCTTCAAGGGCGCTTTTTATCTGGCTCATTACCGGCTGGACGGTCTATTACGTGACCAATGCGGTATGGTCAAAAGAGGCGTTTGCCGGCTTCATAGAAGCCTTGGGCAAAAACCCCCTCGTACAGGCGCCTTATGTAATCTTCCTTTTGAGCTTCCTTCTGAATATAATCAGGGTCTTCAAGGAGAGGGCCAAAAAAAGGCTTGTCAATCTCCTCATCTGGATGGTTCTGCCGTCAGGCATATTCATGTTTTTTACCGGATATTTCCTTAGCTCCACACTCAGGCACTACGAGCAGGCGCTTGTGGGCGAAGGGGAGGCGGTAAGCCCCAAGTGGCTTGAGCGCAAGTATTCCGTCAGAAAGATGATACCTTCTCTTAAGAATGAAACCCTTGAGACCGGACAGGCCGAAAGCAGCATTTTCTCGTTTGAGCCCAAGGTCGTACTCAGCCGGGAGGGCAGGGACTTTGAGGTCGGGGTCTTTCCTCCAAGGAACATAGACGGCACGTACTACCACATACTGAATTTCGGCCTTGCGCCCGGAGTCAGGCTCTCCAACAGCGCAGGGGTGGTTAAGGAGGGCTATCTTGCCCTCAGGATACTTCCGCCGGGCGCTGAGGACGGCTTTGAGCTTGAGCCTTATCCATACAGGTTCAGCCTCAGGATTGCGCCTGAGCGGGTCATGGAAAAAGGCGGCGTGACCGCAAGGGTATACAGTCTCAAATCGCCGTCTTATAATATCGTTATCTTGAAGGGCGATGAGACGGTCTTTGAGGGCGGCTCAAAAGAAGGGATAAACTTTGAAGGGTTTTCGCTTTCGTTTTTTGAGCCCACCTACTGGGCGCTCCTTGAGGTGGTCAAAGACCCCGGAATGCCTGTCATCATAGCCGGCCTTGCGCTTATCGCATTGGGGATTCCGCTCAGGCTGTTAGGGCTTCTGATAAGGGTAATCAGGGCTTAGGACAGTAATAATATAACGTATGCATAACGGAGGGACATGATAAAATTACAAGGGTAAAAATTCGACCTTGTCAGTAAGGTCTTCTATTTTTCCTGCCTTAGCAATTATTTCTAAATTTCTGATACAATTTCCAATCGGAATCCGCAAAGGCGAAGCATAAACAACCCCTGAAAATGGCATATTTGCTTTTTGACGATTCGCAGCTTCAACAAGCAAGTCATCATCAAATGTAAATAAAACACGATTTAAGGCAGTTGCACGATCCATTAATTCCGGGTCAGATAAATTATCTGCTTTGTCATCCTGTGCTGTGATCACATCAACTCCCAGCAAGCGAAGCCCCATCGTAATTGCTTTTGGAATGTGCGCATCCATGTAGAGGTTGACAGCCATTAAAGAAGGCCGTTGCTTTTCAGTCTTTCTCTTAGAGGCGTCTTCTCGTGCGGTCTATATTTTTGAACGCTTTGCAGGCGATGCTCTACGTCTTTATTCAGTTCCACCTCGTGGTCATAATAGTAGGCTAATGATGAATGAATCTGTCCCATAGTTAAATAGGGATGCTGGAAATGAAGTTCCTCAGGGCTCCAGCCATAGGCGATCTTTTCAGATACAAGCTCAACCACCTTCATTGTAGTCCCTGCAATAACAGGCACTCCCTTTTCATTGAGGGTAATATGCTCATATTTTGTATCAACTAAAGACATTTCCTTCACCTTTTGAGTAAATTATATCATAATTGAAAGAGAATATTTTTATATTCACTCAAAGGAGGGAACTATGGATGCCTTGGAATGCATAAGGACGAGGATGAGCATCAGGAAGTTTAAACCGGAACCCGTGCCGAAGGATGTCCTTTCGGATGTAATCGGCACGGCCCTAAGAAGCCCTTCGTATAAGAACAGCCAGCCGTGGGAGGTTGCGGTCGTATCCGGCAGGAAAAAAGAGGAGATGTCGGAACTCCTTGTAGGGCTTCTTGATAAGGGCGCCGGGCTTGAACCGGACATCCCTGAGCCTGCCTCATGGCCGGCTGATATAGGGCAGAGGATAAACGCGCACATGGGGGCAAGGGGCCAGGCCATGGGCATAGACCTCTCAGACCCGGCCCTCAGGAAGAAGGCAAAGGCGGCCAATTTCCGCTTCTACGGAGCGCCTCACGGGATTTTTCTCTATCAGGACTCGTCCTTGAACGAGTGGTCTATATTCGATATGGGGCTTTTTGCCCAAAGCCTCTTGCTTTCCGCACATGCCCACGGCCTCGGAACCGTTCCGCAGGCATTTCTTACGGATTATTCAAAGGAGATAAAGGAATTTCTCGGCATACCACATGGAAAGAGGCTCATCATCGGAATCTCCATAGGCTATCCGGATATGGAGGACAAGGCCAACAGCTACAGAAGTACAAGGCTCGGGACATCAGGGGTCATCAGGTGGGTCGGGTGAGGAGGGGATTTTAAGAGAGCAAGAAATTCCTATCTCTATTTTTCGAAACTGCCGTGAACCTTGTTTTTTTCACGCTTTTGGCTTATCCTAAAAGAAAAGGAGGTTTACTGTGGTAACTATTACAGATACGGCCGCTGAGAAGGCCAAAGAGATACTTATAGCAGAGGGCAAGGCGGAATGGGGACTGAGGATATACACCGCCGGAGCCGGATGCTGCGGGCCTTCATACGGCATGGATATAGACGAAAGGCCCGGGGCGGAAGACGAGGTCGTGGAGAAAAACGGGATTAAGGTCTTCATTGACAAAGGCACATGCGAGGGCCTTAAGGACATGCATATAGACTATGTCTTGGACGGGGACAACGAGGGGTTTGTGATTAAGGGAAACTCACCGCCCTCGTGCAACTGCTCAAGCTCATCCTGCGGTTAGGGTTACGAACCCAACGGGAGGCACGGCAGGCTTTGGAGCTGCCGTTTGCTTTTTTAAAAATTGCATCAGGCTTAAGCCGGAGGTAAGCTAAGGGATGTTTCCTTTACAGAGGCCGAGGAGACTGAGGGGGAACGCAGCCATCAGAAAGATGGTGAGGGAGACGTCCCTTTCAGTAGACAACCTCATCTACCCGCTTTTCATCACCTATGGAAAGGGCGTAAGGAAAAAAATATCCTCCATGCCCGGCTGCTATCAGGAATCCATAGACCTTGCCCTGAAAAACGCAAAAGAGGCCCATGCCCTCGGCATACCCGCCATCCTTCTCTTCGGCATACCCGAACACAAGGACAAGCTCGGGACTTCAGCATATTCAGAGCACGGGATAATCCAGAAGTTCATAAAGAAGGTCAAGGACAGGCTCCCGGAGCTGTATGTGATTACTGATGTCTGCCTCTGCGAGTACACAAGCCACGGCCACTGCGGAATTATAGAAAAAGGCGAGGTTTTAAACGACCCCACGCTTGAGCTTCTTGCCAAAGAGGCGGTTTCTCATGCAAAGGCAGGGGCGGACATGGTTGCGCCCTCGGACATGATGGACGGAAGGGTGGAGGCCATAAGGCTTGCCCTTGACGAGGAGGGGTTTTGGAACCTCCCAATCATGAGCTATGCCGCAAAATACGCCTCCGCTTTCTACGGCCCGTTCAGGGAGGCCGCGGAGTCAACGCCGCAGTTCGGGGACAGGCGCTCCTACCAGATGGACCCCCCCAACAGGAGGGAGGCATTAAAGGAAGTCGCGCTTGACATCGAAGAGGGCGCGGACATAGTGATGGTCAAGCCCGCGCTTTCGTATCTGGATATAATCTCTGACGTAAAAGACAATTTCGACGTGCCGGTTGCGGCCTATAACGTAAGCGGCGAGTACTCCATGGTCAAGGCCGCAGGGAAACTCGGATGGATAGACGAAGAAAAAGTGATGATGGAAATCCTCACCTCTATTAAGCGCGCAGGCGCAGACCTCATCCTCACCTACCACGCAAAGGAAGCCGCAAAACTCCTTCAGAGGTAATTTTTAAAGTCGCAGGTTCAATGAGGAAGTGCAACACTTGCCGAAGGCTCGTAGAGGGGCGGCCTTGGGGTTACCCTAAGTGGTTATGGCAAGGAGCTACAAGCAGTTGAGTTATTTTAGCATATGTTTTGTTTGATTTTTATACGATTTATTTGTACAATAAACCATACGGTTGAAAGGGGGGTTAAATGATTACGGTTGACGAAAAAACCGCCATAGTCGGGGTATCCGAGCTGCGGGGTGAAATATCAAAAGTTTTAAAGGAAATAAGGAAACATCACCTCATTCTTACAAAACGTAATAAGCCAGTAGGGGTCATAATCGGGTATGACGAATACGAAAGAATCAAAAAGGCCGAGGAAGAGCTTGAAGACCTGACCCTCGGCCTGATTGCAAAAGAAAGAGCCGGAAAAAAAGGCAAAAAAACACTGACCCTCGAAGAGGCCGAAAAAAAGCTCGGGCTTCGCTGAATGTATCAGGTCATCATAGACGAGCTTGTCTTCAAGGAAGATTTTAAGCGCATAGACGCTTCAGACCAGCGGAAAATAATCATTGCCATACGGAAAAAACTCGTTTTGGAGCCTGAGAAATTCGGCTCCCCGCTTAAATGCCCTCTTAAGGGATACTGGAAGCTGAGGGTGGGCGAATACAGGGTGGTCTATGAGATAGAAAAGGACAGAGTCCTTGTTTATGTCATCGCCGTGGGATTCAGGAGGAACGAGGAGGTTTACAGAAGAGTTTTAAAAAGGCTTGGGGGATAGCCCTAAGCTGCTCTCGCAGGCTTCAATCTACCCTATTCTATCCATTCCCATATACGTTCTGAGAGCCTCGGGGATTATGACGCTTCCGTCTTTTTGCTGGCAGTTCTCAAGTATGGCGACCACAGTCCTTCCTATGGCAAGCCCTGAGCCGTTAAGTGTGTGCACGAACTCAGTGCCCTTCTTGCCCTCGCGCTTGAACCTTATATTTGCCCTTCTTGCCTGAAAATCCTCGAAGTTGGAGCATGAGGAAATCTCCCTGTACCTGCCCTGCCCCGGAAGCCAGACCTCAAGGTCATATGTCTTTGAGGCTGAAAAACCTATGTCTCCTGTGCACAGGGCGATAACCCTGTATGGAAGATTAAGCCTTCTTAAGATGTCCTCCGCGTCTGAGGTTAGTTTTTCAAGCTCGGTGTAGGAGTCCTCGGGTTTTACGAACTTCACAAGCTCCACCTTGTTAAACTGGTGCTGCCTTATTAGCCCCCTCGTGTCTTTTCCGTAAGAGCCGGCCTCGCGCCTAAAGCAAGGGGTAAAAGCAGTATAGTAAATCGGAAGTTCCGCCTCATTAAGTATCTCGTCCCTGTGGATGTTTGTTACGGGAACCTCGGCTGTCGGAATAAGATAAAACTCGGAGCCAATCTTCCGGTTAAGTTCGCCCCTAAAAGACATCTTCCATTTCTTATAATCAGTTTTTTCTTTAAAAAAATTCTCTAAATTATCTATTTTGCCATCAAGAAAATTATGTGTATCTTTGTTAATACCTATTTTGAAAAGTTCTTCCTCAAACTTAGGAAGCTGTCCCGTGCCGGTCATGCTCTCCTTGTTTACGATTATCGGAGGGAAGACCTCGGTATATCCCTTAGAGGTATTGAGGTCAAGCATGAAATTCATAAGCGCCCTCTCAAGCCTTGCGCCCGCTCCCTTCATAAGAGCGAACCTTGCTCCGGCTATCTTGGAGGCCCTGTCAAAGTCTATAATGCCGTGCATCTCACCGATGTCCCAGTGGTTAAGGGGAGGGAAATCAAACTCCCTCGGCTCGCCCCACTTCCTTACTTCTATATTTTCCGTCTCGTCCTTCCCAACCGGGACTGAGGAGTGGGGGATGTTTGGGATGCGCAACAGGAAATCCCTTGCTTGTCTCTCTAATTCATTTGCTTCTCTTTCTTTAATAGTTATATCATTTGCGACTCCTTGCATTTCAGCTAAAAGCGCAGAAGTGTCTTGTTTCTGTTTCTTAAGACTTCCTATTTCCTTAGAAACCAAGTTTCTTTTATTTCTTAACTCATCTGTTTCTCTAATGAGATCTAATCTCAAATTTTCGAGATCTAAAAATTGGTCAATATCTAAGTATCCAGCCAATTGTTTCTCCGTCATCCCGGCTATATCGGCACGACTTGAGGGAAAAGAATAATACCCCCTCTTCTCCATGGCCTTTTTTACGGCCTCCACGTTTTCCCTTACGAATCTCGCGTCAATCATGGGTTATAATATAGCCTAAAGGGAGATAATTTAAAAGCTGACGGACAGGAGGGTCGGGGGTAATGGGGTCTGAACGGATTTCAAAAACACATGGCTTCCATGTGTTTTTGCCTCGGAGGCCGAAAGGCCGAGAATGATGTGAAGAACCCGTTGCCCCCGACCCTATAAAGTCATGGCTTACTTGATACTCCGGATAATGATAAACGCCGTCTCCATCGTGGCGGCAGTAAAGTTCGTTGACGGCATAACCTTCACCGGCCAGTGGTGGAGGATGATAATAGTCGGGGCCGTCTTCGGAGTGGTAAACTCCGTTATCAAGCCTATAGTGACTTTCTTTACCCTGCCGCTCATAATATTTACGCTGGGCCTTTTCACGTTAGTAACCAACGGCCTGATGCTCGCCCTTACAGCAGCCCTCTCGGACACATTCAACCTTGGGCTTGAGATTCAGGGCTTCTGGCCCGCGTTCCGGGGGGCGCTTATAATAAGCATTGTAAGCATGATTCTCTCGTGGCTTACGGGCGCAAGGAATGTCAAATGCCATGTCCATGTAGATAGGCATACCGGCAAAGGCGAGGGCAAAAGCGAGGGCAAAGATGAGTAAGGATATAATCAGGATGGCCACCCAGATAATACTGGGCCTGACGCTTTTTTTCGGAACCGCGACGCTTGTACCGAGGGGCGTCTTATATCTGAGATATAAGAGCGCGCCAAAGGGCGTGCTGTATATATTCATGGGCCTCCTCTGCGCCTTTTTTTCTATCATGGCCTTTCATTACGCATATGCGATTTTTGCGGAGGGCCGTAACTGAAGGACCTCAAACAAATCTACCGGAGGCTCTACAGGGCCTTCGGCCCCCAGCGCTGGTGGCCCGGGGATACGCCGTTTGAAGTGGCCGTTGGCGCAATACTCACCCAGAATACAAACTGGGGGAATGTCGAGCGCGCAATAGAAAACCTCAAAAGACAGAAGGCCCTCTCCGCCAAGGCGATACACGGCATGACGCACTCACAGCTCGCCTCTCTCATAAGGCCTGCGGGCTATTTCAATATCAAAGCAAAACGGCTCAAGGCATTCGTGGAATTTCTGATAAGCCGGTACAGGGGCAGCATGAAGAGGATGGCCGGGGAGGAGGAGCTGGCAGTGAGGGTCAGGCTTTTGGCAGTCCACGGCATAGGCCCGGAGACTGCGGACTCAATAATCCTCTATGCCCTCGGTCATCCGGTGTTCGTCATAGACGCCTACACAAAAAGGGTGCTCTCAAGACACGGGATAATGGAGCGCAACTGCTCCTACGACAGGTTTCAGGAACTCTTCCACTCCTCGCTGAGAAGGGATAAAAGGCTCTTTAACGAGTACCATGCCCTGCTTGTGAGGGTCGCAAAAGAGTTCTGTAACACAAAGCCCCGATGCGGGGGATGCCCGCTTGAGGGCCTGTGACCCCTGCCGGTTTCTCGAAGAGCTTCTTTACGCCGTTTTGAATGCAGGTGAGCGCTAATGTTAAAATAGCCCATGGCCGAAGCGTCGCTGTTTAAGAAATCCTTTGTCCATCTCGGCTTAATAGCCCTCCTCGGACTCGCTGCATATTCAAACACGTTCAATGTCCCGTTTCAGTGGGATGAAAACACCTTCATAGGGGAAAACCCCGCTGTAAAAGACCCCTGCTACTTTCTTGAGCCTTCAAAGGCAGAAGGAAGATACTACGGCATCATAAAGAACAGGTATGTGGGCTATCTTTCATTCGCATTAAACTATAAGTTTCACGGCCTTGATGTAACAGGCTACCACATCGTAAACCTTCTAATACATATCCTTAACTCCTTCCTCGTCTATTTCCTTATCCTCCTCACGTTCAGAACTCCTTTTTTAAATAATCCCCCTTTTTTAAATAATCCCCCCTCGCCCCCCTTTGCTAAAGGGGGGTTGTCCGAAGGCAATCTCATTGCCCTATTTTCCGCCCTTCTCTTTGTCTCCCATCCCATACAGACAGAGGCCGTTACATACATATTCCAGAGGCTTGCGTCATTGGCTGCATTTTTCTATCTCCTCTCTCTCGTCCTTTATATAAAATCACGGCTGATGAAAGAAAAGTCGTTGTCATTCCCGCCCTATGGGTCGGGACCCACGGGTCATAGACTTGTCGGGAATCTTTCTTCAAAGAAGGATGCCGGACAAGCCGGCATGACAGGATTTGCGATGCCCTCAAGGGGTGGCGGGATTCTATATGCCCTGTCCGTTCTTTCAGCAGTCTTGGCCATGAAGACCAAGGAAAACGCATTCACCCTTCCCCTCGTTATAACCCTTTATGAGTTCTTTTTCTTTAAAGGCCCTTCAGGGAAAAGAATGCTCCGCCTCGTCCCGCTTCTTCTTGCGATGCTTATAATCCCCCTGACATTTGCAGGCTCCGGCGGGCCGGAAGATGAGATACGGGCTGCGGATTTCATGGGAGAAGACGGCGCGGGCATATGGCGGGTGTATCTTTTTACCCAATTCCGGGTTATCGTCACATACATAAGGCTTTTATTTTTCCCCGTTAATCAGAATCTCTATTACGACTTTCCATTGTCCCGTTCGTTCCTCGACCCCGCCGTGTTTTTGTCCTTCATTTTTCTTTTATCCGTTCTTGGCTTTGCGGTTTATCTCCTCCGACGCTCGCGGCATTCCCCAGGACTGCGCCTTGCAGCCTTCGGGATATTCTGGTTCTTCATAACCCTCTCCGTAGAATCCGGCGCCGTCCCCCTTCCCTCTGTAATAGACGAATACAGGGTCTACCTGCCGTCTGCCGGAGTTTTCGCCGCCCTGTCACTATCGGCGCTTGTCCTTGCCGGACGGATGAAAAACAGAAAATTGCACCGCGTCTTCATGCTCATCTTCTTTTTGACGCCCCTTGTTTTCACATACGCAACTTACAAACGGAACGACGTGTGGGCAAGCAGGATAAGCCTCTGGACTGATGCGGCAAAAAAATCTCCGCACAAGGAAATGGCTCATTACAATCTGGGCAAGGCATATCAGGACGAAGGCATGACAGAGAAGGCAATTGAAAACTATCTTGCCGCCCTCAGGCTTAAGCCGGATTATGCCGAGGCGCACATCAATCTGGGCGCGGCGTACGGCTCCATGGGCATGACTGAAAAGGCAATCGAGCGCTACCGTGCCGCCTTAACCCTCAAGCCGGATTCCGTGGAGGCGCATTTCAACCTTGGGGTTATTTACCTCCAAAAAGGGCTTACTAACGAGGCCCGGCAGGAATTTGAGGCTGTGCTGAAAATAAACCCGGGCCACCAAAAGGCCCGCCGGTTTCTAAATTATATGTCCGCAGCCGGATAGAGGAACACAAAGTTCTTTAACGAATCCTCTATCTTATCTCAAGCATCCTATCCAATGCGCGCTTTGCGGGAATTCTTATGTCCTCAGGCACTTTGACGACGTGCGTCATCTCGGTAAGCGCCCTATGGATGCTTTTTAAGGTGGTTTTTTTCATATTCGGGCATATCATATCCGGCCTCAGGGGATGGAAGACCTTCTCAGGGTTCTCTTTTTTTAGCCTGTGCATGAGCCCAAGCTCGGTGCCTACTATGAACTCGCTCGCTTCCGAGGCGTTTGCGAACCTGAGCATCCCTGATGTGCTTGTTACATGGTCTGCAATGTCAAGCACCTCAGGCCTGCACTCCGGGTGTGCCATAAGGAGTGCGCCCGGGTGGGCCTCTTTGGCCTTGAGGGCGTCTTTCTTTGTTATCCTGTCGTGGACATGACAGAAGCCGTCCCATGAAATGACCTGTTTTTTGGTGTTCCTCTGCGCCCACATTGAGAGATTCCTGTCCGGCACGCATATCACCCTTTCACCCGGCAAAGACTCCACGACCTTCACCACGTTGGAGGACGTGCAGCAGATGTCGCTTTCCGCCTTCACATCAGCGGTCGTATTGACATAGGCCACGACAGGCACGCCCGGAAACTCCCTCTTTATGTCCCTCAGGGAGTACTCAAGCGGGAATACAAGCGCGGGCTGGCTCTCATACCCCGGATAGGACTTCCAGAGCTTCCTCGGGCCTTCCACCTTTATCATGTCCGCCATCGGGCAGGCGGCCTCGGACTCGGGCAAAAGCACGGTCTTTTCAGGGGAAAGCACCGAGGCGCTTTCGGCCATAAAGTTCACCCCGCAGAACACTATCACTTCGCAGTCTATCGTAGAGGCTGTTCTTGAAAGTTCAAGCGAATCGCCGACAAAGTCGGCTATGTCCTGCACCTCTTCCCTCTGGTAGTTGTGCGAGAGTATAATTGCGCGCTTCTTCTCCTTAAGCCTCAGAATCTCTTCATGAAGAAACTCCATGTCAGCCTGCATCAAAACCTTGATGAGGCCGTATTGCGTGGCGGGGTGTTTGTGAAAAGAACGGTGCCGTCCTCAAGCACGAGCTTATAAATCAGGGTGGGCGTAGCCTTCCTTGCGGCGATGGGAGAAGACTTCCGGACTGGAGGGCTGCCCGGATTCCCGTCATAAAGGGACAACACCCTTTTTACGTAGTCCCTTGTCTCTTTTATGGGCGGGACCGCGCCGTATTTTGCCACATGCTCCGGCCCGCAGTTATACGCTGCAAGGGCAAGCGTGAGGTTGCCGCCGAACCTCTCAATCAGGTATTTCAGATAGCGAACGCCGCCGTCAATGTTCTGCTCCGGGTGGAAGGGGTTAATGACCCCAAGCGTGGCGGCTGTTGCAGGCATAAGCTGCATTAGCCCCATCGCACCCTTCCTTGAGATGGCATAAGGGTTGAAATTGGACTCCGTGGTTATCACGGCATGGATTAAAGAGGGGTCAAGGCTGTATTTGCTGCCAGCCTCCTTTATCATGTCCAAAACCCGTGAGGCATTGTCCATGGACTCCCTTTTGCCCGATGGCCGCACTACTCTGCCGCCTCTGCCGCGGGGGGTATCGCTGTAGAAAACAACGCCGGTTTCATCGGCATAGCTGTAAATCTCGGCATAAGCGGCCGGGACGGCAAGAAAGAGCGCCAATATCACCCTTATTGCAAGCATAAAAAATACTACCACCAAAAACCGTATCTGTCAATGAATTATACGGTGATTTCCCCTCTTGACAATACATTCAAATATAAGTATATTTGAATGTATGAGGCCTGCGAGCATGGCAGAAAATATAGAGATGTTGGGCGTAATCGCCCATCCGGTGAGGATAAAGATACTTTCTGAACTCACAAAAGGCGTCAAGTGCGTAAGCGACATCAAGAGGTTTCTGGGCATAAGCCAGCCGAATGCCTCCCAGCACCTTTCCCTCCTGAGAAGGTGCTCTATCATTGATTATTACATTGACGGAAGGCTCAGGTGTTATTTCTTGAAAAGCCCCCTGATACCTGAGATACTTGGAATATTGAAGAAGGATTTCAAGGGGTCTCTGCCCCCGCCGGCATGCTGCCCTGTGATAAAGGAGGGGAGAAAAAGGCTGCCGGCAAGAACTAAACCCCTCTAAGAAAAGGAGGTAACATGCCGAAGAGTTTCACGATTTTCATGGGGACATCCCCGTATTCTACGGAAAACACCGATACCGCCGTAGGCATCGCAGATGCAGCGCTTAAAAAGGGCCACGCAGTCAGGCTCATAGCGTCCGGCGACGGGGTGTACTGCTTCCTCAAGGGCCAGAAGGCAAAAGGCCTCACGAACTCCGAGGAGGCGTTCTCAGCGCTCATACAAAAGGGCCTGAAGGTATATCTCTGAGGCGGGTGCCTGAACTTCCGCCGTGCGGCGAAAGCAGACTACCTTGACGGCGCAGAGGTCGGCTCGCTTAAGGGGCTTTTCAACACTATGAGCGAGACCGACGTGTGGATAAACCTCGGATAACGGAGGGAGGCATATGAAAAATGTTGCAATAATCTTAAGAAGGCCGCCTTACGGGGACATCAATGCGGCTGAGGCAGTAAGGCACGCAATGGGCGGGGCAAGCGACGACCTCTCGGTCTCGCTCATACTCATGGATGCAGGGGTCCTCATACTGATGGCAGGGCAGGATGTCTCAGGCACGGGCTTTACCAACCTCGGCGAGGCGTTAACAGACTGCCTTGACATGGGAGTGTCCGTGTACGCCGAAAGACAGTCCATGAGGCAGCATCGCCTTGACAGCCGCGACATCCCCGAAAGGGTCAGGCAGGTCAACGGCTACGAGATTGCGGAGATTATCAAAGTCTCCGACACGACAATGATATTCTGACGGAGGACTGACATGATAGTGATTATAAAAAGCTCACCTGATACGGCCGAAGGCGGCAGGGGACTGAAGCTCGCAAGGGATATGGCCGCTGACATCTGCCTGATTCAGGGCGGGGTATATTTTGCCGAAAAGGAACGGCTCGAGGGGTTCTGCGGCACGGTATACGCCCTTGAGGAAGACCTGAGAATGAGGGGAATCCGCGACCTTGAAAAAGGGGTAATTCCTATAGGTTATGACGGTCTTACGGATTTGGCGGCAGAAAACGACAAAGTAGTCGGAGCCTTTTAGAGGGCTTGCCCTCAAAAGTCAGGAGGCGATATGACAAGGATAGTTGTTCTGGGCGGCTCATTCGGCGGACTTACCGCCTCGTTTGAGCTTAAGAGGCTTCTTGGAGGCAGGGCCGAGATAACGGTTGTCTCGGACCTCGATGAGTTCGTATTCATACCGTCGCTTCCGTGGCTCAGCCTGGGTTGGCGGAGCGCAAAAGATATAACCATACCGCTAAAGGAGATACTCGAACCCAAAGGAATAATCTTCAGGCATGAGGAGGTCAAAGGGGTGGATGCCGACTCCTCAAAAGTAATCCTCGGCAGCGGCGGGCTTCCATACGATTACCTCGTGATTGCCACAGGGCCTGCCCTTGCCTTTGGCGAGGTGCCCGGTCTCGGCCCGGATGGAGGGCATACAGAGTGCATTTTTACACTCCCGCTGGCCGAGCGGGCAAAAAAGGCATGGGACAGGTTCTTGGAAAATCCCGGCCCCATGGCAGTAGGCTCTGTTCAGGGGGCAAGCTGCTTTGGCCCGCCGTATGAGTATGCGTTTGAGATAGATGCAGAGCTTAGAAGGAGAAAGATAAGGCACAAAGTGCCAATGCATTTCATAACCTCTGAGCCCTATATCGGGCATTTCGGCATAGGCGGCTTCGGGGCCTCAAAGAGATGGCTTGAGGACGAGTTTGCAGAGCGGGATATAAAGATACTTGCGAACCGGGCTGTGGAGGAATTTACCCCGGGCGAGGTTAAGCTTAAGGACGGCACAAAGATACCTTTTAAGCTTGCCATGTTCGCCCCGGCCATGAAGGGAGTGCCCGCAGTAGCCCACCTCGGAAATCCGAGAGGGTTTATCCCGGTAGATGAGCGCATGCGGCATAAAACCCATAAGAACGTCTTCGTCGTCGGCGTTGCCGTTGCCATAGCCCCTCCAGAGCCGACACCTATTCCAACCGGAGTGCCAAAGACAGGGTTTATGACAGTCAGGATGGCCCTTGCAGCCGCACGGACGATAGCCTCGGAAATCAGGGGAACTGCCATGCCCGGGCCCTATGAAATGAATGTCCTCTGTCTTATGGACATGGGCACGACAGCGGCTTACATGAGCGCAAAGCCCCTTCTTCCTCCCAGGCAAGAGACAACACTCAAGAAGGCGCTCTGGGCAAGGTGGATGAAGATGGCATTTGAGAGGTATTTCCTCTTCAAGATGAAACACGGCCTTTCGAACTGGCCGTAAACTTTGTGAGATGGGGGTGTAACCGTGGGAGAAAAGATAACAAAGAAAGTCTCCATAATGTGCTTTCATGACGAGCTATGTCAGGTCTTTAACGCCCTTATGACGGCATTAAGCCTCTTGAGGGAAGGCTCGAAGGTCACAATATTTTTCGGCTCAAGAGGGGTGAATGCCATCCATAAGGAAAAGGTGAAGGAGCTTAAGTGCATGCCGGATGCGTCTAAAGAGGCAGGCGAAGCGGTTATGAAAAAGATGGAGGAGATGGAACTGCCCTCGGTAGAGGACATGTTCATAATGCTTATAGCCGAGGGCGCCTCGGTTCTTGCGTGTCCTCTGAATACTTCCCTCTTTGAGATGACCCCGAGCGACCTTGTGGACGGGGTCAAGATTGCCGACCCGGCTAAATACTATAAAGAAGTGGTTATACAGGCGGATATGAACCTGACTTTTTAGGGAAAATAAGGAGGATTTTTAATATATGAGAAAGTTTTCCCTTGTTGAATTTTCCGTTGAGCATCCGAAACTGGTTGTTGCCCTCACCATTATTCTGTCCGTCGCCTTCATGACCCAGCTTCCTAAGATGAAGACGGACACAAACCCCAAGAACATGCTCCCGGCGACATCCGATGTGAGGGTATGGAATGATGAGGTGGACAGGACATTCGGCCTCTACGAGGATATGCTCGTAGTGGGGGTAGTCAATGAAAACGGCGTCCTTAACAGTAAGACCCTCGAAAGGATTAGCAGGATTACGGATGAGATACTGAAGATTAAGGGCGTGGCGGCAAGGGATGTAAGCAGTTTTACCACCATCACAAATGTAAAAGCTGAGGCAGGAGTTTTAGAGGTCGCCCCCCTTATGACGGATGTCCCGAAGACCGATGAAGGCATTGAAGACCTTAGAAAAACGCTCTTTGAAAATCCCCTATTTATCAACCGCATCATCTCAGAGGATGGAAAGACCACTGCCATCTATGTCCCCCTTGAGAAGGGAGCAAACGGCAAGGAGATAGCAGACAAGATTGGAGAAATAGTAAAAAAAGAAACAGGTGATGAAAAATACTATGTGGCAGGCGACCCGGTTGCCAGAGATACCTTTGGCGCCGAGATGTTCAAGTTGATGGGACTTTTTTCGCCCATTGCGGGCATGATAATGTTCATAGCCATATATCTCATGTTCAGAAACCTTTCGCTTTCGGTCTCGATGATGGCCGTTGCAATGGTCAGCATTATCTGGAGTATGGGCCTTCTAATGGCTCTGGGCTTCCCTATTCATATAATGAGTTCTATGGCGCCGGTATTTTTAATGGCAATTGCGACGGACAGCATACACATCTTCAATGAGTTCTATTTCCGGTATAAAGAAAGAAAAGACAAAAGGCTTGCAATAATTGAGACCATGAACGCCGTTGGCCGTCCCGTGCGCTATACGGCGCTTGCTACTGCGGCGGGTTTTGCCGTCTTATTGTTCATGCACATTATACCCGTTAAGGTTTTTGGCGGACTGATTGCCTTCGGCACGGTCGTCTTAAGGCTCCTGAGCTTTAGTCTCATACCTGCAATGCTGACTTTTATCAAAGAGGAAAAGATAGAGAAGGCATCCGAGAGAGAGGATATTACGACAAGCGGAACCGCCAAGTTCCTTAGAAGTCTCGGCAGCCTCGGGACACATAAACCTAAGGCCACGGTCTTTGTAGGTTTCGTTTTTTTTGTGGTCGCAGCAATCGGCACATCAAAAATAGCGGTCAACAATAATATGGTCGAATGGTTTAAAAAGGGCAGCGATGTGAGGACTTCGGACACGGTCATGAATAAAGCCCTCGGCGGCACTTCCCTGGGCTATGTCGTGGCCGTTTCTGAGGAACAAGATTATATCAAGACCCCTGAGGCCATGCGGTATATAGAGGGACTCCAGAGACACCTTGAAAAACTCCCTGCCGTCGGCAAGACCACCTCGGTTGCCGATATTGTGAAGAGGATAAACATAGCCCTGCATGACGATGACCCGCAGTATGACGTCATACCGAAAACAAAAGAGGAAATAGGCCAGTTCTTATTCATGTTCTCAATGTCCGCAAAACCCTCTGATTTGGACAATGTTGTAGATTACCCGTTTCAGAGGGCGAATATATGGGTGCAGCTTAAGACATGGGATGCTCAGGCAATGAGGGATGTCATTAGTGCAGTGAACGGGTATAAGAAGTCCAATCCGACGCCGATGGAATTTAAACCCGCGGGTGTTGCCTATTTCAATCTCGTATGGAATGACGCTGTTTTATGGGATATGCTGAGGGGGTTTATAATCGCATTGGTCGTGGTTTTCATCATTTTAGTCTTTAACTTCCGCTCCATAAAATGGGCCATAGTCGGTTATATGCCTCTCTTATTTACAATATTGCTTATCTACGGGGTCGTGGGTTTTATAGGCAAGGACTTCGACATGCCGATATCCGTGCTTTCATGCATGTCTTTAGGCATGGCGGTGGACTTTGCGATTCACTTCATAAGCAGGTTCAGACAACGCCTCAAGGAGGAGCCTGATGTAACAGAGGCGCTTCTCTGGACAGCGGCAAGGCCGGGCAAGGGAATAATGCTCAATGCGGCGCTATTCGCATCCGCCTTCTCTATAATGATGCTTGCGCCTCTTACGCCGTATATCACGGTGGGGGCGTTCATCGTAGGCATGATGATGCTCAGCGCTTTAATGACAATAATCTACCTGCCTGCGCTGATTACATTGAT
>JAUXOF010000043.1 GCA_030682405.1 Thermodesulfovibrionales bacterium | reverse complement strand
CTTAAGATGTCAGGTTAAGGAGGCGTGCCGTGTTAAAAGTGAAAAAGAATATCGTTATTGACGAAAAAGGCAGGGAGTCGTCGGTGCTTCTGCCTATCAAGGACTACAAAAAACTGGTGGAATACATCGAGGACTTGGAGGACGTTGCCGCTTACGACAAGGGCAAAAGGGCGGGCGGGGAAATCGTGCCCTTTGAGCGTGCCGTCAGGGAGATAGAAAAGAAATATGGCAAGCTCCTATGAGATTCAAATCACCCGCCTTGCCCAAAAAGAATTAAGCGTTCTCGATAAAAAAACCTACCTTAAAATCAAACCGACCATCTTAAACCTTGCTAATAATCCCATGCCGCCGGGATGCAAGAAACTTGAAAACAGGGACGCATGGCGTATCAGGGTAGGTGATTACCGCATAATCTACGAAATTCATAACTACAGACTGGTAATAATAGTCATCAGGGTCGCGCACCGAAAAGACGTTTATCGGTAGAACGGTAGTTCGCACCAGTCACCGCTCCCCCCTTACTTAACCACCCCATAACACCTATCGCAGACCGTAGGCGCATCGGCAAAGCTCCCCACAGTGGCGCTCCAGTTCCAGCACCTTAAGCACTTGCCCCCTTCGGCGCGCTCCACTGAGACGGAAATGTTTTGGCCCTGATACGCCCCTTCGGGCACGCCCTCTTCCCTGTTTTTTATCTCCGCCTGAGAGACTATGAAGAGCGCCGGAAGAAAATCCATATACCCCTGAAGGAATCCGGCATCGTCGGAAGAAAGATATAAGAGCACCCTTGCCTCAAGGGAGTTGCCGATGAATTTTTCAGCCCTCTTAAGCTCAAGGGCCTTGTTGACCTCATCCCTAACGGCTATGAGCCGCTTCCATTTCTCTTCAAGCCCGTCGTCTAAAAACCTCTCGTCAACCTTCGGGAAGTCCGAGAGGAAGACGCTTTCTTCCTTTGCCTTAAGATGCCTCCATATCTCCTCTGCCGTAAAAGACATGACCGGCGCCATGAGCTTTGTCATGGCAACGAGCACCTCGCGGAGCACCCGCTGCGAGGCCCTCCTTTCAGGGGACCCTGCCTTAAACGTGTAGAGCCTGTCTTTAAGGATGTCCAGATAAAACGAACTCATATCAACCACGCAGAAGTTTTGCATGCCGTGGAATACCTCGTGGAAATCGAACCTCTCGTAGGCGCCTGTGACTTTTTTTATGAGCCTCTGGAGCCTCGACATTGCCCACCTGTCTATTTCGGCGAGGGCGGCGTCCCCGGATTCGGCCTCATTGTAATCGTAGAGGTTTCCGAGCAGAAACCGCGCGGTGTTCCTGATTTTCCTGTACGCCTCTGAGATGCGGGCCATTATCTCCTTGGAGATTCTGATATCGTCCCTGTAGTCCTCTGCAGAGACCCAGAGCCTCAGTATATCGGCCCCGCTTGTCTTGATGATGTCCTGAGGGGCCACGACATTGCCCAAGGACTTGGACATCTTTTTGCCCTTGCCGTCAACCACAAAGCCGTGGGTCAGAACCGTCTTATACGGCGCATGTCCCGTTACCCCGCAGGAGGCTAAAAGGGAGCTTTGAAACCACCCCCTGTGCTGGTCCGAGCCTTCAAGATACATGTCGGCAGGCCATGAAAGCCGGCTGTCGGCCTTAAGCACTGCGGATTGGCTCACCCCGGAGTCGAACCATACGTCAAGTATGTCTTTTTCCTTTACGAAAGAGTCCCCGCCGCACCTTAGACATCTGTAGCCTTTGGGAAGAAGCTCCTGCTCGGTCTTTTCAAACCAGACATCCGCACCGGACTCGGTCACAAGGCTTACGAACCTCTCAAGCGCCGCATCTCCAGCAGCCATCTCCCCGCATCCTTTGCACTTAATCATTGTTATTGGAACGCCCCATGACCTCTGCCTTGAGATGCACCAGTCGGGCCGGCTTGAGACCATCCCGTATATCCTGTCCCTGCCCCACGGGGGGACCCAAGCGACACTGTTAATCTCGGTTAAGCACCTTTCCCTTAACCCCTCGTGGCTCATGGATATGAACCACTGCTCCGTTGCCCTGAATATCACGGGTTTTTTGCACCTCCAGCAGTGGGGGTAGGAATGGCTGATTTTCTCCTCAAGCATGAGTGCGCCGTTGGTTTTTAAGATATCTATAATCTTTGCGTTTGCCTTAAATACGAACTCCCCCTCTATCTCCGGCACTCCCGCGTCCTTAAACTTCCCCCTGTCGTCAACAGGCGCATAAATCTCAAGCCCTTCTTTTATTCCGGCTGCATAGTCGTCCTCGCCGTGTCCGGGAGCTATGTGGACAACTCCGGTGCCTTCTTCTACAGTGACGAACTCTCCTGTTATGATCTTAGAAAGCCTGTCTATAAAAGGGTGTTTTGCCCTCATGCCCCTAAGGTTTTTTCCCTTGAGCGTTGAGACGATACTGCCGCCTAATGAGAGTTTTTCCTTAAGCGCAGGAAGCCTGTCCTTTGCCGTGATGTAAAGCCCTGCGCCTTCGTCCAAGACTGAATAGTCTGTCTCCGGGTTTACCGCAAGCGCTAAGTTTGCAGGCAGGGTCCACGGAGTGGTTGTCCAGATTATGATATAGGCTGTACTGCCGCCTCCGGCCAAGCCGAGCCTTGCCGCATCCTCCGCGGCCAGTTGAAACTTCACATACACTGAAGGGGACTCCTTGTCCGCATGCTCGACCTCGGCCTCTGCAAGCGCGGTAACGCAGGAGGGGCACCAGTGAACCGGCTTTTTCCCCTTGTAAACATAGCCGCGTTTTACGAACTCTGTAAACTCCCGGACAGTGGCGCCCTCATAGCCGTATGACATCGTAAGATACGGGTTCTCCCAGTCCCCGAGCACGCCCAATCTTTTGAACTCCTCCCTCTGTATGTCCACAAACCCGGATGCGTATTGCCGGCAGAGCCTTCTCCTCTGAAGGATATCCACGGAGTCTTTTTCCTTGCCGAGGTTCTTGTCCACCTGAAGCTCTATGGGCAGGCCGTGGCAGTCCCATCCCGGCACATAGGGGGAGTAAAAGCCGTTCATGGATTTGTATTTGACTATGATGTCCTTGAGTATCTTATTAAGGGCGTGCCCTATGTGGATGTGTCCGTTGGCATACGGGGGGCCGTCGTGAAGCACATAGCCCTCCCTGCCTTTGTTTTTTTCGAGCATCTTTTCGTGTATCTTTTTTTCCTCCCAGAAGACCAGCGTCTCCGGCTCCCTCTCCGGGAGGTTTGCCTTCATGGGAAAGTCCGTCTGCGGGAGGTTCAAACTCGTCCTGAGGTCTTTTTCTTCGCTCATTTTTTTATCCGATATCCGTTCCTTTTATTTTCCGGTCATTCTGTTTTCATCGGTATATAAACAGGCGTGTCCTTACGCGGCATCATAGGCGGTCTCTCGTCGGACTCATAGGGTTCGTCCATTATCTCCTCTATTTCATCGTCCGAAAGGTCTGCCGGGACATTGGAAATCCCGTCCAGCTCAAGAGGAAGCGGAGGCAGGGCAGGCACAGGCGGCCTCTTCATGGTGCCTGCACCGGGCGTAAACGGCACGGGCTGTATCCTTACTGGCTGCCTTTCTATCCCCCGTCTGGGCGCAACCGGAGCGGTTTGGACAGGGGGAGATGCAGTCTCCCGGCCTCCCAAGACCTCAAGCCTGCTGATACGGCCGGCCTTGTCATAATATATAGTGTAGTTCTTCTCTCTTATGAGGTTAAGCATCCGCACCAGTCCTCTTTCAAGAGACAGGCCCTTAAAAGAGGTTGTAAGCTTCCTTGCATAAACGGCGTCGTTTATGTCAGTCTCAAACCCGGCCTTGTTTGCTATCCCTTCTGCGGCCTTGCCGAACTCAATGTCATAAAGCTTGACGCTGAGGAGGCCGTCCTTCACCTCTATATAGGCTGCCGCTTCTGCGGAAACAGAGTTTTCTATCAGAGGGCCTTCCGAGTCCTCCTGAGCAAATGAAGATGGCGCATGCGAAAGCGCAATAAGGAGGAAAATCGGAACCAATGCGGTCAACGCCTTCCGGCAAACAGCTCCCGGCCCGGACAGCCTCATTTTTCCTCTGCCTTTTTCTGCCTTTCGGCGATAAGTTTCTGCGCTATGTGGGCAGGCACTTCCTCGTAGCTGGAAAACTCCATGGAGTAAACCCCCCTGCCCGAGGTAAGGCTGTGGAGCTGGGTTGCGTATGTGAGCATCTCGGCCATGGGCACAAGCGCTGCCACCCTCTGGCTTCCTCTGGCCTGCTCCATGCCCTGAACCTTTCCCCTTTTGGAGTTTAGGTCGCCTATCACGGCGCCGAGCGACTCCTCGGGGAGTGTGACCTCCACCTTCATCACAGGCTCAAGGATAATCGGCCTTGCATCCACGGCAGCCTTCTTTATGGCAAAGGAGCCTGCTATTTTAAAGGCCATCTCCGAGGAGTCCACCGCATGGTAGGAGCCGTCATAAACAGTCACCTTTATGTCCACCAGCGGATAGCCCGCAGTGATGCCCTCGCGCATTGCCTCTACGATGCCCTTTTCAATTGCGGGTATGTACTGCCTCGGTATCGCCCCCCCTACCACCTTATTCACGAACTCAAAGCCCCCTCCCTTCGGAAGCGGCTCCACCTCTATCCAACAGTCTCCGTACTGCCCCTTTCCGCCCGACTGCTTTTTGTACCTTCCCTGCGCCCTTGCAGCCGCCTTAATCGTCTCCTTGTAGGGTATCTTCGGGGACTTCATCAGCACCTCTACGCCGAACTTCCTCTTGAGCCTCTCCATCGTGACCTCAAGGTGGACCTGTCCCATGCCTGAAATCAGCATCTCCTTTGTCTCCTCGTCCCGGTGGAACCTCAGGGTGGGGTCTTCGTCCAGAATCCTCTGAATGCCTGTTGAGACCTTATCCTCGTCCCCCCTGCTCTTCGGCTCTATTGCATAGGAAATCATCGGCTCTGCAAACTTCATCTTATCAAACACTATCGGGCCGGACTCGTCAGAGAGCGTGTCCCCGGTGTTGGTCTCCTTGAGCTTTGCGACAACGGCAATCTCGCCCGGGCCTACGGACTGGGCCGGTACCTGCTTTTTTCCCTGCAGGTAGAATATCTGGCCTATGCGCTCCCTTGCGCCGGTTACGGTGTTATATGCATTGGAGTCCGCCTTGAGAGTTCCGGAATATACCCTGAACATGGAAAGCTTGCCTGCAAAGGGGTCTGCAATGGTCTTAAAGACATAGGCGGAAAACGGCTCTTTTTCATCCGGCTTCCTCTGTATCTCAGAGCCGTCCTTGGGGTTTTTGCCCTTCGCCGGCATTATGCCTGCCATGTCCGCAGGCGAGGCAAGGCAAAGCGCCATCGCATCAAGGAGCTGGTGCACGCCAATGTTCTTTACGGCCGAGCCGCATATGACCGGTATGTACTTTCTTTCAAGGGAGCCTTTTCTTAAGCCCCTTTTAATCTCCTCATTGCTCAGTTCCCCGCCCTCAAGGTATTTTTCAAGCAGGGCGTCGTCAAACTCCGCGGCCTTCTCCACGAGTTTCTTCCTGTACTCCCCTGCCGCATCCTTTGCCTCAGGCGGGATTTCGGACTCCACGGCCATGCCTCCGTCAAACTTGTATGCCTTCATCCCGATGAGGTCCACTACTCCCTGAAGGCCCTCGCCCTCGCCGAGAGGCATTGCAAGCGGAATGGCCTCCGTGCCGAAGACCTTTTCCAAGTCTCTCAGGGCCATTAAGAAACTGGCGGATTCCCTGTCCATCTTGTTTACGAACACCACCCTCGGAATATTAAACTCATCAACGTAATTCCAGAGCTTCTCGGTCTCGCCCTTTACGCCGGAAAGCGCGCTTACGATTACCACTGCCCCGTCGGCAACCCTCAGGCTTCCCCTTGCGTCCTCTATGAAGTTGATGAACCCCGGCGTGTCCATGAGGTTCACCCTGTGGTCTTTCCAGCTCAAAAATGCAAGGCTCGATATGATTGTAATCTTCCTCTGTATCTCCTCAGGCTCAAAGTCCGTAGTGGTCGTGCCTTCCAGCGCCGAGCCCAGCCTGTCTATAGAGCCTGAATCAAAAAGCATGGCCTCCACCAAAGAAGTCTTGCCCGCGCCCCCGTGGGCGATTACTGCTACGTTTCTGATGCTTCCGATATCAAACGGCATATAACCCCCTCTTTAAAAGAATTTTATAACAAATTTATTGCCCTTTGAGTATCTCTTCTATAACAGGCTTATATTCCATTTTCTTTTCGGCCCTCATGCTCCAGAGCTTCACAAGCGCAAACGAGACGATAAAGGCCCCGAAGCCGAATATCGCAGAGACGAGGTCGGGGTCCATGCCCTTCATGTGCCGGGAGAAGTACTCCTTTCCCAGAACCGCGCCCACGACAAGACTTGCCGCAGGAAGGCCGTAGACGACAAGCGAGCCTTTTATATAAGAGTAAGGCTTAAGCGCAACCCTCACCCTCTGGCCGACCTCAGCTCCGATGTTGTTCAGGGCCTCAATCTCGGCGCCCTCATCGGTAAGAAGGCACGTCCCTGCCGTGCACTTGTCGCACATGCTCTTTTTGGCGACAGCCACCTTCGCCGTGAGCCCTTCTACGCTTTTTACAACGCCTATCTCTTCCATGAAATCCTAAACATTTTAACACAGCACGCCGTGAAATGGGCAAGGCAACCGCAGGCCCTGCCCCCTCCGGCTTGACTTTACCTCTTTCTATCGGCTTAAATATCTTTGTTCAGGCGCCGAAGAGGTCATTCATTTGACCTCAGGCTTAATAGGGAATCCTGTCAGGGGTTAACGGCCCCGATTCAGGAGCGGTCCCGCCGCTGTAGCCGGGGACGAAACCCATACGATGCCACTGTTCCGAGAGGGACGGGAAGGCGGGGGGAGTAGGCCGGGGGTAACCCCGCGAACCGGGAGTCAGAAGACCTGCCTGAGAAGCTGAACTTATGCCGTCTCGCCGGAGGACGGAGAGGATGAAGTAAATCAGGGTGCAATCCTCAGGGCTTATTGCTCTGGGGATTTTTTATTTTGGGGGGATAGCGGCCCCTCTACGAGCCTTCGGCAAAAGGGAGATTATGGGGGAGATTATGGAATGGTTACATTAATCATAGGCGGCGCAAGAAGCGGAAAGAGTTCCTTTGCCCTTGCCGAGGCCTCAATGCTCGCGGGCAGGAAGGCATACATAGCCACATGCGAGCCTCTTGATGAGGAGATGAGGCAGAGGATTAAAAGGCACAGGGCCGAAAGGCCGGAGGGATGGGACACATTTGAAGAGCCGTTAGAGATTGTCCCTCTCCTTGGGCAGTTGAGCAAAAGCCACGGTGTAATCGTAATAGACTGCCTGACCCTTTGGCTTTCAAACCTCATGCACGGCGGACGTAACGTCGTAGAGGAGATGGATGCCTTTGTCAGCGCGCTTCCGGCTGCCGGGCTTTCATCCGGCATCTATATAGTCTCAAACGAGGTGGGCATGGGGATAGTGCCGGATAACGAGACGGCGCGGAGGTTCAGGGACTTGGCAGGGACCCTGAACCGCAGGGCGGCTGAGGCCGCAGGCATGGTGTATATGACGGTTGCCGGTATGCCGGTAAAAATAAAGGGAGGATAATGGAAGAGACACTTAAAAAGATAACACCCGTTGATAGGGGGCTTATGGAAGCGGCCCAGAGGCGGCTTGATAATCTCACAAAGCCTCAGGGGAGCCTCGGCCTGCTTGAGGAGTTTGCAAAACGGCTTGCGGCAATCACCGGGGAGGCCATGCCGGTGATTGACAAAAAAGTGATTTTCGCCTTTGCAGGCGACCACGGAGTGGCGGACGAGGGGGTCTCGGCATACCCCAAGGCAGTGACCCCGCAGATGGTATTAAATTTCCTTCGCGGGGGTGCGGGCATAAACGTCCTTGCCCGGCACGCTGGAGCGGATGTGGCTGTAATAGACATAGGCGTTGATTACGAGTTCGGGGATGAGGTGGGGCTGATAAAAAGAAAGGTCCTCTCAGGCACGAAAAATATGCTCAGGGGGCCTGCCATGACAAAGGCCGAGGCCATAAAGTGCATAGAGACGGGCATCGGCCTTGCTTCGGAGTACAGAGGGAAGGGGTACAAGCTCTTTGGCACCGGAGATATGGGCATCGGAAACACAACAGCCTCAAGCGCCATAGCATCGGTGCTCACCGGCCTTCCCGTCAGTGTGGTCACGGGCAGGGGCACCGGCATCACGGATGATGCCTATATGCGCAAGATAAAAGTCATAGAGGAGGCAATAGCCCTTAACAAACCTGACCCCGAAGACCCTGTGGACGTCCTTAGAAAGGTCGGAGGCGCAGAGATAGGAGGCATAGCAGGGCTATGCATAGGCGCAGCCGCGACAAAGACCCCTGTGGTTATTGACGGCTTTATATCCACGGCAGGCGCGCTCATAGCGTACTGCCTTGCGCCTGATGTGAGGGACTATATGTTTTCCGCGCATCTTTCTCAGGAACCGGGCCACAGGGCGATGCTTAAGAAGATGGGCCTCAAGCCCATACTTGATTTCGACCTGC
Source organism: Thermodesulfovibrionales bacterium (assembly GCA_030682405.1). Lineage (GTDB taxonomy): Bacteria > Nitrospirota > Thermodesulfovibrionia > Thermodesulfovibrionales > JdFR-86 > JAUXOF01. The sequence goes on along the minus strand of JAUXOF010000043.1, from coordinate 23,119 downwards.
GGCTCGGCGAAGGCACGGGCGCCGCACTTGCGATTTCCATGATAGAGGCCGGGCTTAAGATATATAAAGAGATGGCGACTTTCGGCGAGGCCGGGGTCTCGGAAAAACAGGGCTGAATGAGGCGGATAGCATTGGCATTTCAGTTTTTAACCATCCTGCCCGTGAGGGTCAGGGGCGGGGTCTCTGAAAAAGATATTGCAGGCTCTGCAGCCTTTTTCCCGCTTGTGGGCGCGGTAGAGGGGCTGCTTGCCCTCTCCGGCGCTATGGCCGCTTTAAAACTGTTTTCCCCTGAAATCGCAGCCGGGATAGTTGTCCTCATTCTCATGATTACAAACCGCGGGTTTCACATTGACGGGCTCTCAGACACATTCGATGCCCTGTCCGTCAAATCAAGCGGGGATGCCGGGGCGGACAGGCAAAGGAGGCTCTCTGTGATGAAAGACAGCAGGGCCGGGGCAGCAGGGGTTTCGGCAGTGGTAATGGCAGTCCTCCTTAAGTATTTGTTCATAAGCCACCTGCTTAAAACCCTTCCCCCTCATGCCGCCTATTCAGCGCTTTTTCTGATGCCTGTTTTTTCCAAGTGGGCGATGGTTTCCGCAATGCACCGCGGGGTTTCCGCAAGAAAGGACGGCCTCGGCAGGCTCTTCATAGAGAACACCGGGCCCGGCACAGTTGCCTTCTCATCGCTTCTGGTGCTTTTGTTCTGCCTCCTTTCTGCAGGACTCTCTATCCGCGGTTTAAAAGGGGCTGAACTTTTTTTCCTCATGTCGGTTCTTCTTTATGTTTTCAGCCGTGCGGCCTCAATGCTTTTTAAACAGAGGTTCGGGGGACTTACAGGAGACAATTTCGGCGCAATAGGCGAGATGTCGGAGATAATTTTTCTTGCGGGGGCGTCAATATGGTTACAACACTTTATTTAGTCAGGCACGGCCAGACAGAGGGCGGCACTGTAAAGCGCTACAAAGGCTCTATAGACGTCCCTCTTTCTCAGACAGGCATAGAGCAGGTTAAGGCGGTATCGGCATTGATAAATTCCCTTGCCGGAGGCACCGGAAACCCCGGAAACCAAGGTTCGCTTAAGGCTGTTTATGCGTCCGGCCTTAAGCGGGCGCAAAGGAGCGCGGAACTCATAGCAGCCGCACACGGCTTAATGCCTGTCGTAATCCCCGGACTTAAGGAGAGGAGTTTCGGCAAGTGGGAAGGCATGAGCTTTGATGAGGTAATGCAAAGTCATCCCGATGAGTTTGAGGCATGGGCCAAAGACCCCCTCAGGTTCAGCCCTGTTGGCGGAGAAAGCACGCTTGAGGTCAAAGACAGGGTGCAAAAGGCGCTTGATGAGATACTATGCAGGCATGAAAGCGGGGATGCCATAGCCGTGGTTGCGCACGGAGGCGTAAACAGGGTGATGCTCTGCGGGCTACTCGGTATGCCGCTTGAAAATATTTTCAGGATAGAGCAGGACTTTGCCTGCTTAAACATAATCGAGTTCTGGGAGGCCGGGCCTGTCGTAAAACTCATAAACGGCTCTGCCCGCACGACAGGAGGGACGGGATGTCCGTAATCCGCATCGCAGCGCTGTTTTTATGTCTTTTTATCCCGGCCTTTGGCCATGCGGAAGATGCGCCAAAGCGCATCGTATCTTTGGCCCCGGCAGTGACCGAGATTCTTTATAGCCTCGGCGTGCAAGACAGGGTCGCAGGCGTTACAACCTTTTGCGATTATCCGCCTGAGGCAAAGGAAAAACCCAAGGTAGGCGGCATGTCCAACCCCTCGCTTGAGGCGGTAGTCTCTTTAAGGCCGGATATAGTCGTCATGACAACAGACGGAAACCCGCGGGAATTCCAAAAGAGGCTCCAGTCATTAAACATCAAGACATATGTTATGAGGGCAAGAAGGATTCATGAGCTTGCCGGAGAGATTAGGGCCATGGGCGCGCGATTGGGCGCAGGCAGCAGGGCGGACGGGCTTGCAGGAGAGATAGAGGGAAGCCTTATAAAATTCGGCAGGGCAAAAACAGGCAGAAGCCTTCGCGTGCTTTTTGTCATATGGCCCGAACCACTGATAGTGGCAGGACCCGGCACTGCGATAGACGATGCCATAAGGCTTCTTGGACATAAGAATATCGCATCCCCCACAGGGATTAATTATCCGAAATACTCCATGGAGGAGGCCATAAGGCAGGCGCCGGATGTAATCGTCATAGGCCGGGGGCATGAGGACATGAAAAAACTTGCGGAGAATCTCCTTAAGAGGCTCAAGGGCACCCCTGCCGTTAAAAACAACAAGGTCTTTTTCGTGGGCGACGGCCTTTACAGGCTTACGCCGAGGGTGATACAGGGAATAGAGGAACTCTCAGGGGCGCTGAGATGAAAGTCCGGGTGCTTTTGCTTGTCTCCATTGCCCTGCTTATATTTTTTGTCTCGCTTTTTTTGGGGCCTGTGCCGATAAACCCGTTTTCCTTAAGCGGCACGGAACGCGAGATAGTGCTTTTTATAAGGCTTCCGAGGGTGATTGTCGCAGCGCTGATGGGAACGGCCCTTGGGGCGGCGGGCGCGGTGCTGCAAGGGATGCTCAGAAACCCTCTCGCAGACCCGTATATATTGGGGCTTTCAAGCGGCGCAACCTTGACGGCCTCGGCAGGGATTATCTCAGGCATGACATTTATGGGCGCATTCACAATCCCGGTTCTTGCATTCGCAGGTGCGATGGCAACCGGAGCCCTCGTAGGGCTTATGGGCTGGCGGAGGGGCGGGCTTCTGCCGGAGAGGCTCCTGCTTGCAGGCATAGGTCTGGGTTTCCTGTTTTCAGCAGTCGTCATGCTCCTTATGAGCGTCTCTACAAATGAGGGGTTAAGAAGGGCTGTCATGTGGATGTTCGGAGACTTAGGCATGGCGGACTGGGGATTAATCCCAAGCGGCGCGGTGTTCATAGCTCTGGGGCTTGTCATAGCCATGCTGAGGGCAAAGGCCTTAAACAGCCTCATCTTGGGAGACGACCTCTCGCACAGCCTCGGGTTTTCCCCGCGCAAAGAGACAGTCCTTTTGTTTACTGCCACAGGCCTCCTTACGGCCTCTTCGGTTTCATTGGGCGGGATGGTCGGTTTCGTAGGGCTTATAATGCCGCACATAATGAGGTTTTTCGTGGGGCCGGACAGCCGTGTTTTAATTCCGGCCTCGGCCATTGGAGGCGGGATGCTTCTTGTTGTCGCAGACCTTATCGGAAGGACGGTGTTTCAGCCCACGGAGCTTCCCTCAGGCATAATCACGGCTCTCCTCGGTGCGCCGTACTTCCTGTATCTTCTAAGGAGGCGGGATGTCCTCGGCATATGAACGCATAATCGAACTCAGGGGCGTGTCTTTTTCCTATTCAGAGGCGGCGTTCATAGAAGACCTGAGCATGGGCGCCGGGGAGGCCGCTTTCATAGGGCTTTTGGGCGCAAACGGCTCAGGGAAATCAACAATGCTTAAGCTCCTTGCCGGGATACTCAGGCCGCAAAAAGGCGAAGCGAACCTGTGGGGCAAGCCGGTAGGCTCCTACAAGAATAAAGACAGGGCAAAGCTCCTATCTTATCTCCCGCAGGTGCTTGACATGAACGTGCCTTTCCGGGTCAAGGAGCTTGCACGGATGGGGCTTTATCCCTATGACACGAAGCCTCCGCTTGCGGTTGACGATGCCCTCGGAATGGTCGGGCTTCTTGATAAAAAGGACTCCCTGCTTACGAACTTAAGCGGAGGGGAAAGGAGAAGGGCCTTTATAGCAATGACCCTTCTACAAGGCGCGGGCATACTTTTATTGGATGAGCCGCTTGCCAATCTGGACATCAGATACCAGATGGAGATAATCAGGCTACTTAAGGAGCTTAACAGGCTCAAGGGCATCACGATAATCATGGCCCTGCACGACATTAACCTTGCCATGCAGTTTGAGGAACTCATTCTCGTAAAAGAGGGCAGGCTTTTAAGAATCGGCCCGCCTGATGAGGTGCTGACAGAAGACCTGCTTAAAGAGGCGTTTGGCATAGAAATCAAAATCGAGCGGCATGAGGATTACAGGTTTATAAGCTACGGGCTTTAAGGGGAAACTGGAAGAAGGAGGTCTTATGAGACTAAAAGACGGGTGAGAATAGTCGGGCTTGGATAGGGATTGATAAAACAGAAAACAAAAAGGAGAAAAAATACATGAGGAAGCTCTTGATATTGGTTGTGATTCTTTTGGCCGCGGCACATGCCCGCGCTGAAGAAAGGCTTAAGATAGGAGAGGTCGTGGTAACGGCAACGAGGACCGAGGAGGAGGCGGAAAAGGTCTCCTCAAGCGTTACTGTAATCACAGAGGAGGAGATTAAAAAGTCCACGGCAAATACGGTTCAGGACCTGCTGAGGGACAAAGAGGGGCTTATCGTCAGGGACTTATACGGAACCGGCACAAAGAGCACGGTTGACATGAGGGGCTTTGGAAGGGGGCTTAACACCCTAATCCTCATAGACGGAAGAAGGCTCAACAACATAGACCTAAGCGGCGCAGACTGGAACCTCATACCTCTTGAGAACGTAGAGAGGATAGAGGTCGTAAGGGGAGGCGGGAGCGTGCTTTACGGAGACAATGCCATGGCCGGGGTGATAAACATAATCACAAAAAAAGGCAAGGCGAAAAAGCCTGAGTTTGAAATCGAAGGCAGGCTTGAGAGCCATAAGGGCAATGCAGAGCATCTTAGCGTAAGGGGCGCAACCGACAAATTAAGCTACTTCATCATGGGGAAACGCCACGAGACGGATGGGTACAGGGCAAACAGCGAGTTTGGAGGCAGGGACTTAAGCGCAAGCGTAAGGGCGAACATCACGGACAGGGTTTATGCCGATTTTCAGGGCGGCTACCACAAGGACAAGCAGGGCTATCCCGGAGGGCTTACCCCTTCGGAGCTGAATGTAAACAGGAGGCAGAGCACAAACCCTAAGGACGGGGCGGAGTACTGGCAGAAGTTCTACGGCGTAACCCTCGGCTCAATAGAAGACTGGGGCGAGATGGAGGCCGCATACAATTTCAACAACCGCAGGTTTGACTCGGACATCTGGGGCGGCAAAATAATAAGGGAAACGGACACGGACGAGTTTAAGCTCAAGCTCACGGCAAAACTCAAAAGGGACTCCCTGACTGCGGGAGTGGACAGGCATCAGTCCAAGGCTGACAACTTCTCAGACTTCGGCTGGGGGGCCACAATGACAAACGTCAAAAAGACAGAGACGGGTTATTACATAGAGGACAGGTACACGGTCAACAAAAAGGTCATCCTGAACCTTGGGTACCGGTACACGGATACGAAGTTTGAGGACACGGTTTCCGGCGCCTCAACCGGCAGCGGAACGCAGGGCTTTAACGAAAGTGCGGTCAGAACCGGGCTTTCATACAATTACGCCGAGGGCGCAAAGGGCTTTGTCAACTTCTCAAAGGGCTACAGGCTTCCGACCACGGATGAGCTTTTTGCATTTGACGGCTCAATCGTCAATCTCAGGCCCGAAAGGGCGGACACCTATGAAACCGGCATTGTCCAGCCCATAGGAAAGAACTTAAAGGCGAGGATGACGGTATATAAGATGGATGTCACTGACGAGCTTTACGTCAACCCCACAGGCGGGCCGTGGGGCATGGGGGCAAACGAAAACCTCGACAAGACCGAGCACAAGGGGGCCGAGCTTGGGTTTACAGCAGGGCTGACCGGCAACCTTTCGCTATCTGGAAACTGGACTTACACAAAGGCCACGTTTGAGTCAGGCCCGGATGTGGGAAAGGACATCCCCCTCATACCCGGACAGACCGCCAATCTGGACGCAACAGCCCGGTTTGCAGACAATTTTCTGCTTGCCTTGAACACCAACTGGGTCGGAAGCAGGTATCTGGACAACGATGTCACAAACTCGCTTGAAAAATTAGACGATTACATGACCGTGGGCACAAAGCTCTCGTACCAGTACAAGATGGCAACCGCCTATGCGGGCGTTGATAATATCCTTAACGAGAAATACTCTGACTACGGCGTCACAGGCTCATCAGGGGCGAAAAACTACTACCCTGCGCCGGAAAGGAAGTACTACGGAGGGTTGAAACTCACATTTTAGGGGTGTAACCCCCTGTTGGGTGTTGGGTTCGCAACCCCGGATATAAATGGGATGATTCTTAAGAGGACATTAATACTATCTGTTTTGCTTCATGCGCTCGTCTTCTGCCTTGCGGCTTTGGCCTCGTTTTCAGGCAGGGAAAAGGGCGCATCCGAGAGGGTGTTTTTTGTCGAGCTGGGGGCGCAGGGACAAAAAGAAGGCACTGTGTCCCCGGCTCAAAAGCCTGATACGGTAAAAGCGTCCCTGAGCCCTTCGGCAGCCAAGCCAACGCCTCTGATGCCGCCTCTTATGCCCCGGACTGAAAAAGCAGAGCAAACGGAAATCGCTCATCAGGGCAAGTCTGCTGAAGATGCATCTGCGATGGAAATCAGCCCATTTGAAGCGCATGGCTCTTTTCCCGGAACCGGCGCTGAGGCGGACGCTGCCTACGGCGGAAAGGGGCTTGAGAATACGGATTTTTTGATGACTATTATAAAGGAGGCGATTGAGAAGGCAAAGACCTATCCCGAGCTTGCAAGGAAAAGGAAGATGGAGGGGACGGTTCATGCGGAGTTTTTCATAGACGAAAACGGGATGCCTAAGGACATAAGGGTGTTGGAAAGCTCGGGCTTTTCACTTCTTGACGATGAAGTGGTAAGGATTATAAAGAGGGCCTCGCCATACCCGCCTTTAAAAGAGGTCGTAGAAGTGCCGGTAAGTTTCAGTCTTAGGGTTGCAAACCCCTTATCCGCTTTATAATCTCTTGCCGTGCTTTTTTATCAACGACAATCTCCGCGTGATTTACATGAAAGCTCAGGTGCTCATCGGCAAAAGGAAGCACAGAGCTTCTTTGTGAGACGAGGCCGTCGCCCCTGCCGTTTATCATCTCCTCAGGAAGCAGACTTTGGGGCAGGAGCCTTTGGATGCTTCCGGGAATGGAGAAAAGACCGCTTGCGTTTATGAGCGCGGGGTTTGTCCCGCCTGCCGAGAGGGCATAAAGCCCCTCGGTAGGGCTCTCGGAAAGGGACTTAAGAAAATCGGAATCAGGCAGAAGCTCCCTTACCGCCTCGCTTTCAAGGAAATTGGCAATCCTCCTCATGCCATTGGCCAGTGTCCTCTTCCTGCCCTCAGGCAGGAGGGGCCTGAGCATTGCTGCAAACGGGGAAAGATAAACCGCCCATCTTGCCATGCCGGTTCCGTGATGCGGCGCGGAAAGGGTAATAAGGGCCTTTATTTGAGATTTCTGATTTGCATTTAAATCCAGAATGTATTTTCTTGCAACCAGTCCTCCCCTTGAGTGGCCTATGAGGATGATGCCTTTATGCCCCATTTCCCCTGCAACCCCGGCCATCTCCCTGAGTTCCTCCAATGCGGCCTCGGCAGGGCCTACGGGCCGGGACTGGCTCCATGCAATGACCGTATAGCCCAAGGCTGCAAGGTCATGATAAAGCGTCCTCAGTTCTCCGTTGCCGCCGGAGTCAGGGTCGTTTTTAAGCAGAACCCTAAGGGGCATCCATCCGCCCAATATGCGCGCCCCGGCAGGGTCTACCCATATCTCCTTGCCCATGCCGAGGCCGTGGATGAAGATTACTGCCGGCCTCTCAACGCTCCCCTTCAGGATGGCTGCATCGAGCTTCACAGAGAGGTCACTGTCCCTTGATTATGTTCTGAAGTCCGAGCCTCATCATCATGACCGCTATTGCCGCAAGCAAAAGCGCCATCACCTTTGATATGGCCACGATGCCGCCCTTGCCGAGGAATTTCACTATCCTCCGTGCGCCCTTAAAAGCAATCCATACAAGCACGAGGTTCAGCATCAGGGAGATAATAGTGGGCAGCACTCCGTAGTGGTCCACGAGCACAAGCGTTGTCGTAAGCACTGCCGGGCCGACTATCAGGGGCACGCCTATGGGCACAACTCCCGTAGTCCCGGTGACCTTAATCCTCTGCCTGTCGTGCCTTGTTATTTCCAAGACCGCAAATACAAGGAGCACAAGCCCTCCTGCCACCTTAAAGTCGTCGGCAGTGATGCCTAATACCCTGAATATGGCCTCTCCAACCGCTATAAAGACGACTCCCACGGCAAGGGCCGTGAGTATGGACTGCCTGATGACGTCTTTTTTCTGCTTCTGGCTCATCTCGTCCGTGAGGGCCATGAATATCGGCAGCACGGCAAATATGTCTATGGCCACAAAAAGCGGGATGAATGTGTTGGGGACGGCCTGCAGGAACTCAGAAATGAACTCTTCCATAAAGAGGATTATAGCAGATTAGAGGGGCTTTACTTGTGCCCGGCGGCCTGTCTTTGCCTGAAATAGATATATGCGTTCTCCACGAGGCCGCTTGAGAGGTAAAGCATCGCAAGCGAAAACAGGGCAATCTCCGCATGCATGAGCACGAGTGCGAGTATGACTATGAACACCACTAAGAGCCGGAAGGGTTTCCTTTTGGAGAAGTCTATCTCCTTTAGGGAGTGAAACTTGAGCGTGCTCACCATAAGCGCCGCAAGCACGAATGCGAGTATGAGTATAAAAAAGCTCTTATTGGAAACCAGGCCCATCTCCTTATAAAACAGCACTGTTGCGGCCACCACACAAGCCGCCCCGGGTATGGGCATGCCTGTGAAGGACTTTTTCTCCGCCGAGCCCATCTGTATGTTGAAGCGGGCAAGCCTCAACGCCCCGCATGCGGTGAAAAGAAATGCCGCAGCCCATCCCACCCGTCCGAAGGGCATGAGCGCCCACCTGAAAAGAAGCACCGAGGGCGCCACCCCGAAGGCGATTACGTCCGAGAGGGAGTCAAGCTCTATGCCGAACCTCGTTGTGCTCGATGTGCGCCTTGCAACCCAGCCGTCAAGCCCGTCAAAGACAGTTGCTATCATAATCGCCCATGCGGCATGGATATAGTCGCCTTTTATAGATGCCAAAAGCGCATAAAAACCGGCAAACATGCCGCAGAGGGTGATGCTGCTTGGAAGAAGATATATTCCCTTTTTCACATGCCCTCCTTTTTCCGTCTTCCAACAGCTATCACTGTCTCGCCCGCCCTCACCCTGTCTCCGGTCTTGACCTTTGCCGCAGAGCCTAAAGGAAGGTAGACGTCAACCCGGGAGCTGAACTTGATTATACCGAATCTTTGGCCGCGGGCAAGCGCATCTCCGGGCCTCACCCTGCATACCGTCCTTCTTGCCACAAAGCCCGCAACCTGACGGAGGAGCACGGAGTCCTCCCCGCATTTTAAGAGCATGGCCGTGTTTTCGTTTTTAAGATGGGCGTCGTCTTTATATGCGGCAAAATACCTGCCGGGCGTGTGCTTGACCTCAACGACCTCGCCCTCGCACGGCGCGCGGTTTACGTGAACGTCAAGCGGGGACATGAAGATGCTTATCTGGAGGGCATTTTTTTTCAGATGGCCTCCCTCGTAAGCCTCCTTTACCACTATGACCTTGCCGTCCGCAGGAGCGAGATACCCCTCGCGCTCAGCCGGAGTCCTCTCAGGGTCCCTGAAGAAGTATGCCATGAACAGGGCGACAACTAAAAGCACGCCCGCCGCTACCCTGCCGAAGTGGCCGGGCAGAAGCAGGGCCGCCGCACTCAGGGCCGCAAATGCGGCCATGAAAGGATAGCCCTCTGGAGCAAACTTAATCAGTGACTCGCGCCCCCTATGATTTTGACTTGTCAACTAACTTGCCCTTTTTAAGCCACGGCATCATGGCCCTCAGCTTTCCTCCAACATCCTCTATGGGGTGCTCTTCTCCCTGCCTTGTCAGGGCGTTAAAGACCGGTTTTCCGGCCTTGCACTCAAGTATCCACTCCCTTGCGAACGTGCCGGACTGGATTTCGGTGAGTATCTTTTTCATCTCCTTTTTGGTCTCTCCCGTGATAATCCTCGGGCCCCTCGTGATGTCCCCGAACTGGGCGGTGTTGCTTATGGAGTAGCGCATGTTTGATATGCCGCCTTCGTAGATGAGGTCCACTATGAGCTTTACCTCATGGAGGCATTCAAAGTACGCCATCTCAGGCGCATAGCCCGCCTCAACGAGGGTTTCGTACCCCGCCTGAATGAGGGACGTAAGCCCGCCGCAGAGCACCACCTGCTCGCCAAAGAGGTCTGTCTCCGTCTCCTCCTTGAATGTGGTCTCTATTACCCCGGCCTTCCCTCCCCCGATTGCCGATGCGTATGCGAGGGCGATTTCTTTTGTATTGCCCGATGGGTTCTGATGCACGGCTATGAGGCAGGGCACCCCGCTTCCCTTTACATACTCCGCCCTTACGAGATGGCCCGGCCCCTTTGGCGCGGCCATAAAGACGTTTACGTCCGGCAGCGGCGCTATCTGGCCGAAATGGATGTTGAAGCCGTGGGCGAAAGCAATGTACGAGCCGCTTTTCAGGTTCGGCGCTATGTCTGCCTTGTAGATGTCCGCCATGTACTCGTCAGGCAGGAGCATCATTATCACGTCTGCCTTCTTTACGGCATCCGCCACTGTCATAACATTAAGCCCGGTCTTTTTGGCCTTGTCCCAGCTTGCCCCTTTTCTTAAGCCCACCATGACGTTCATGCCGCTTTCCTTGAGGTTGTTGGCATGGGCATGGCCCTGACTGCCGTATCCGATTACCGCCACCTTTTTGCCCTTTAATGCCTTAAGGTTGGCATCATTGTCGTAATATACCTTTACCATTTTTCCTCCCGATTGCAATTTGGATAGCCTATTATATTATAAAATCCTCAATTTTTCACATTAAAGAGGCCCGGGGCTTTTCGTTTTCACCCGGACAAACCCTTGTCCGGGAATGTTAACGCCTCACAGCCTCCCGGTGGGGCGTTTTTTAAGGCCGGATGCTAATGCTCGTCAATTAGCGATATTTGCAAATTTCTTATAAGATGTTATTCTTACTATAAGGAGGTAAGAATAAATGCTTGCTAAAAAGACATCAAAAAATCAGCTTACGCTTCCGAAAAGCGTGGCGGGAAAATTTAAAGAGTTCGATTATTTCGACGTCTCCTTAAGGGATAACGCCATAATACTAAAACCCGTGAGGATCACTCCGGCTGAATCTACCCTTGAGGGCGTAAGGGACAAGATAGAAGCCCTCGGCCTCAATGACAAGGACATCAAGGAGGCGATACGCTGGGCAAGAAGGAAATCTGCGTGAGCCATAAGAGGGCCGTCCTCGATACGAATGTTGTAATATCGGCCCTCATCTTCAAAGGAGAAGCCTCACGCCTTCATTCCCTCTGGAAGAAAAAGGCGTTTACCGTAATCGCTTCGGGAGAGATTGTTGAGGAGTATATTAAGGTACTGGCCTATCCAAAGTTCAATCTTACGGAAAGGGATATCGAAAATATTATTCAAGAGGAGATTATCCCTTATATCGAGCCTGTAACAGTTACCGATAAGCTGAGCGGCGTTTGCGTTGACCCGGATGACGACAAATTCCTTGCTTGCGCCGAGGCGGCAAAAGCGGATGTTATCGTCAGCGGAGACTCGCACCTTCTGAGTCTTAAAATGTTTAAAGGCTGTCCGATATTGACAGCGGAGAAGTTTTTGAAAAAGTTCAGGTAAAATGGCGCGAAGAGTAAATGAAAAAATGGAAAGCAGCCTGCTTGAGAAGAGCGCCAAGAAATTTATCGAGAACAATGGCTCAAAACAATACCGTATTTCAACGCATCTTGTCCGATACTTATACATCCTCACAAGTAGTTGAATTATCGTGGTTTCCGGGGTTAGTTTCTTGCCCAGTTCGGGGAGCTTTTTTCTTGATGTGTGGTTTACAGGCATACTAACCCTGCCGTAGTTCTTACAAGTCTTTTCGGAAATAGTATAATTCGATTAATAAGGTCGTGGTGCTTGAGTTTTCAAAGACAAAGCCGCCGTAAGATGTTAATATAACCAATATGACCATTATAGCCAGTGAACCATTCATATTCTACTCGAGCCTGCATCTGGCGGAGCTTACAGGGGTCAGGGTTGCTAAATTACCTGAACTCGTGGGGCATATCCGCTCGGTCGACGGCTCATCCATCTACCGCCATACCCATCAATTTGTGAGACAGCATCTGTATCTTGCCCCGGAGCCGCCAAATGACTTTGCTTACTGGGTTTCAGATGTGCTCGGAGACGAACGGCTCGGGGAGGCCCTTTCGGCCATTGATATAACGACCTACCCGAGCATAGGTTCGATAAGAGAGTCCCTGATTTCGACAATAGAGTATGCATTAGAGGCGCGTCCACGCCTAAAGAGCCTAATCTGCCCGGAGGGCGAGGAATTCAACTTTCTCAAGGCTGTAGGCTTTATATTACCCACGGGTTACAAGGCATCCGACCTTGATGAATTTTCTAATCATATACGCTATATCAGCTTCGATTCAATATACTTCCATATGTTCGAGGCCCGGTTAAGACTCGAACGGCCGACAAATGACTTTTCAAACTGGCTCGCAACATCACTCGGTGAAGAAGAATTGGCGGTTAATGTCGCAAGGATAGACCCTTATACACAGACCGGCGAAGGCATACGGGCAACTATACTGAAACTATTGGATATACGCTTACATCGGTCGGGGAATAACAATGGCAGAACTTGAAGAATACGAACCCATAGTCGGTAAGGGCGTAATCGATGAATTAAGGCTTTTGGCGGAGCGATTGAAGGGAAAATCCGTCCAGAATATCAATTCAACCGCTATTGGAGGCGGTGTTGCGGAGATATTGAACCGGATGGTTCCGCTCCTTAGAAAATTAGGTGTTGATGCAAAGTGGGATGTAATCAAGGGCGGGGAGCAATTCTTTAATGCGACAAAAAAAATCCATAACGCCCTTCACGGGGCGGATGAAGAGATAACCGAGGAGCTATGGGAGATTTTTTGGGAGACGGGTAAACGCAACTCCGAAGAACTCCCCTGCACTTCCGATATAGTCTTTATCCACGACCCCCAACCAATTGCCTTGATAAACCAGAGGGACGCAAGAGGCAACAAATGGATATGGCGGTGCCATATAGATATATCCCACGCACAGGAACGGGTCTTTGAAATCCTGCTGGGGCATATTATGAAATATGATGCGGCGGTTTTTTCGTCGCCGACATTTGCAAGAGAACTCCCTGTAAGACAGTTTCTGATAGCGCCTTCCCTTGACCCGTTGAGCGACAAAAACAAAGACCTGCCCGAAAATGTTATAGAAGAGGTGCTTGCGGTATACGGTATAAAGGACGACAAACCCATAATCACGCAGGTTTCCCGCTTCGACCGCCTGAAAGACCCGGTCGGAGTGATTGATGCATATAGAAAAGTCAAACGCTATGTTGACTGCCAGTTGATACTTGCGGGCGGCACTGCCGCCGACGACCCGGAATCCGTAGAAGTATTCGAGCATGTGAAAAGACAGGCAGAGGGCGACCCGGATATCCATATACTCCTGATGCCGCAAAACGATATTCACATAAATGCCCTTCAGCGAGCATCCGCCGTGATCGTGCAGAAGTCCATAAGAGAGGGATTTGGTCTTACGGTTACGGAGGCTCTCTGGAAGGCCAAGCCTGTAGTAGCATCGGCTGTGGGTGGAATCGTTGCCCAGATAAAACACAAGCATAACGGTCTTTTATGCCATAGCGTTGACGGCGCTGCCCTTGCGATAAGGCAGTTGCTCCAAAACCCTGAATATGCACGGCGGCTCGGTGAAAACGGTAGGGAACATGTGCGCCAGAATTTTCTGCTCACCCGCCATTTAAGAGACTACCTGCTTCTTTTCCTCTCTCTTTATAACACAGAGGATATAATATATCTATGAAGATTACATTAAGACTAATAACCGCCCTTATACTCGCAATAACAGCCGTCGCAGGGGTATTCTCCTATTTTACCGTTCAGACCGAAAAGACGAGGCTTACTGCCGAGCTTGAGCACCGTGCATGGCTCTTAGCAGAAGGACTTAAAGAGTCTGTCGGCCCCCTCGTTCTAAAAGGGCAATCAAAAAAACTCGATAGCATTATGGAAAAAATCAGCAAAGACAAGAAGATCATCGGTGTGGCGGTCTATGATGTTACGGGCAAACCCGTAGCCGTTTCTAAGGATCTCTCCGCTATCCTGCCGGTAAAGCTTAATATTTTGTTCGAAGAGTTCAAGGGCGATGAAGGCAAGGGCGCTTACGAGAAGGTCACATCAAAGCAGAATTATCTTTATGCCGTGCCGACGTATGATGACGAAGGGGCGCGGACGGGTACGGTCGTAATATTCAGCGATGCCTCTTACATCGATGAATACATCTTTGACATATGGCGCAGGAATTTTTTAAGAATCCTCGCCAATGCCCTTATTATCTCCGTCATAACGCTCTTGGTTATACGATGGAGTATAGTGGGGCCTATCGCACGGATGTCCGAATGGATGGGCAACTTGCGAAAGGGCAAGTTTGATGAAATTTTTAAAATGCCCAAAGAAGACCTCTTCACCCCTATATCCAAAGAGATTTCAAGCCTTGCCAAAAGCCTTGCCGTTGCGCATGCCAGAGCAGAGGAAGAGGCGATGCTCCGCCAGCATGCAGAGGCTATCTGGACGGCGGAACGCCTGAAGGGACATGTGCGTGCCAAACTGGGCGATAAGAATCTGATCGTCGTCTCAAACCGCGAGCCTTTCATGCACATCCGGAGCGGGAAGTTCATTGAGTGCATAAGTCCCGCAAGCGGTCTTGTTACAGCGCTTGACCCGATACTGAAGGCATGCGGCGGGCTATGGGTTGCGCACGGTTCGGGGAATGCCGATAGAGACGTGGTCGATAGGCATAATATAATTCGTGTCCCGCCGGAGAATCCCCAGTATGACCTTAAGAGGGTCTGGCTCACTCAAGAAGAGGAAGAAGGGTATTATTACGGCTTCTCCAACGAGGGGTTATGGCCTTTATGTCATATTGCCCATACACGTCCGGTCTTTCGCATGAACGACTGGGCGCGCTATCAGGAGGTGAACCTAAAGTTCTCCAGGTCTCTGGAAGAAGCGATTGAAAACGAGACTTATATCTTCATCCAAGACTATCATTTCGCCATACTTCCGAGAATCATAAAAGAGAGACACCCTGATGCGAAAATAGCTCTCTTTTGGCATATTCCGTGGCCGAACCCCGAGGCCTTCGGGATATGTCCATGGAGGCGCGAGATTCTGCACGGAATGTTGGGCGCGGATATCATAGGCTTTCATACCCAGTTTCACTGCAATAACTTTCTTGAGACGGCTGACAGGAATTTGGAATGCCACACGGATTGGGAGAATTTCTCGATAACCAAAAAGGAACACACCACCTATGTAAAGCCCTTCCCGATAAGCGTTGACTTTACTCATCCACCGTTTAATATCGAAATCAAAAACAAGGAGGAATTATTCAAAGAGCTTGGCGTAAAGGGCACATTCTTGGGCGTCGGTGTTGACAGACTCGATTATACAAAAGGCATTCTTGAAAGGTTCAGGGCGGTTGAGCGTTTTATAGAGAAATATTCTGAATATCGCGGACTTTTCACATTTGTGCAGATAGGCGCGCCGAGCAGGGAGCACATAAAGAGTTACCATGAATTCGCTGGCAGAGTAAAGGCGGAGGCAGACCGCATCAATTGGAGGTTCCAATCAGGCAACTGGCGACCCATTGTATTTCTGCACAGGCACTTTTCTCATGCAGAGATAGAGCCTTATTACCGCCATGCCGACCTTTGCATGGTGACATCTCTTCATGACGGCATGAACCTTGTTGCAAAGGAGTTCGTAGTATCAAGGGAAGACGAGCGGGGCGTATTGATTCTGAGCACATTTACGGGAGCATCGAGGGAACTTAGGGATGCCCTTCTCGTAAATCCTTATGACATAGAGCAGATGGCGGACATGATAAGGGCCGCAATAGAGATGGAGCCGGAAGAACAGAAACTCAGGATGAAGAGGATGCGAGCAGTTGTCAGGGAAAACAACATCTATAAATGGGCGGCAGACATAATCACAGAGCTTACACATATCCGCCATGCGTAAGCTTATGCTCTTTCTTGACTTTGACGGCACCCTTTCCCCCATAGTCAAAAATCCGGAGGAGGCGGTCATTAAGGATAAGGTTAAAGGCTGGCTTAAAAGACTCTCAGAAGATAAGAATAATAAAATTGCAATAGTTACAGGCAGGTCTCTTAAGGATATAATAAAAAAGGTGGGGCTAAAGGACGTCATATATGCTTCCAATCACGGCATGGAGGTCTATTACGGAGGGCGGTTCCTGTTGAGAAAGGCGACGGATATCCGGCGGCCACTTAAACGGCTCGAAAGAGAATTGACTATAAAGTTATCAGGGATTCCGGATATATTTATAGAAAACAAAGGCCTTTCCCTCGCAGTCCATCTAAGGCGGGTTGAAAATCAATACCATAAGGAAGTCAAAAGAATCGTAAATATCACTGTTGAGTCGTGGCTTAAACGGTATAAGCTCCAGTTGACAGGCGGAAAGATGCTGATTGAGGTGCGACCGCTCTCATGGGACAAGGGCAAGGCTGTTTTATGGATATGGAAAAGACTTGCACCTAAGCATCTGCCGGTCTATGTCGGGGACGATGTGACCGATGAAGACGCTTTCTCGGCTCTTAAGCCGTATGGAATAACCATCCGTATCGGAAGATGGAGAAAATCTAATGCGGAATACTCCGTCTCATCCATTGAAAAGCTGATGGCTGAGATGACTCTCAAACCTCGAACTCTTCCATCAGCGCGCTTATCGCCTCCTGCCTCTCTTTGGCCGATTCTAACCCCGCTATCCGAAGAATAGTTTCTGGCAAAGGTTCACCGAAGACTATCCGGGCGTGCCTCATACGGTATTTTTACATCCTCACAAGTAGTTGAATTATTGTGGTATTTTAAGTTAGTTTCGTGTCCAGTTCGGGGAGCTTTTCGTTTTCACAGCCGGCAGAGGGCGGCAGGGTGAAATTAAGGTATGACCTTGTTGAGCTGGTACTCCACGATGCCGGTCGCCCCGGCCTTCTTGAGCTTGGGGATGAGGTCGCGCACGGTCTTTTCGTCTATGACCACGTCGAGGTCGTACCATCCCTCATCCGTAAGCGTGGATATCGTGGGCGAGTGCATCGCAGGCAGAAGGCTCAGCATGCGCTTAAGGGATCTCTTGTGGACGTTCATCTTCATGCCGACCTTCTCCTCCGCTGCAAGCGCGCCCTTAAGGAGCATCACTATGTTCTCTATCTTCTGCCTCTTCCACCTGTCCTGCCATGCCTTCCTGTTTGCTATGAACCTTGTGCTGGACTCAAGCATCACGTCTATGATGCGGAGCTTGTTGGCCCTCAGGGACGTGCCGGTCTCCGTAAGCTCCACTATGGCATCGGCAAGGTGGGGCGGCTTGACCTCTGTTGCGCCCCACGAAAAGTCAACCTCAGCGGTAACGCCCTTTGACCTAAGGTATCTTTTCGTATAGCCCACAAGCTCCGTTGCTATGCGCTTTCCCTTTAAGTCCTTTAAGGTCTTCATCTTGGAATCCTCTGGCACGGCTATCACCCACTTGACGGGGTTAAGCCCCTCTTTTGCGTAAAGGAGCTCAGTCACCTCGTGCACGCTTGCGTTCTGCTCCAGTATCCAGTCCTTACCCGTAAGCCCGCAGTCAAGTATCCCCTTTTCCACATAACCGGCCATCTCCTGCGCCCTTATGAGCATGGAGTCTATCTCAGGGTCGTCGAATGCGGGGTAGTAGGAGCGGTCCGAGACGGAGATATGGTATCCGGCCTTCCTGAAGAGCTTAAGCGTGGACGCCTGAAGGCTCCCCTTGGGAAGCCCTATTTTCAATATCTTGGGCTTCAATATTTTGGGCATTGTTTAGATTATCAAAAGGTGGAGGGAGATTGCAACAAGAGGGAATCTATTTTTGAAAAAATGGGGATTAACTTGAATAATCCCCGGACAAGAGTTAAAATCTTGCATGAAAACGCTGAGGACGAAAAAGGAGATAAGCTCATTTATTGACCTTCTTAAAAGGAGGGCCGGGGGCGCATCTCCTGAAATCATACGCAGGGTCGAAAAGATACTTAATGATGTAAGAAAAAAGGGCGACAGGGCTGTAATCGAATACACGGAGAGGTTTGACGGTTTCCGTCCGAAGAGTTTGAGGATTCCTCCATCGGCAATCAAAAGACACGCCTCGGCGGTTGACAAAAAAGTCCTTGCAGCGCTCAGGCTTTCCGAAAAGAGAATCAGGAGGTTCCATGCCCGTCAGAAAGAGTCCTCATGGACCGTCAGGGAAGAGGGCATTACGCTCGGTCAGATTATAAGGCCGCTTGAGAGGGTCGGGGTCTATGTGCCCGGGGGCAAGGCGTCGTATCCTTCCACGGTTCTTATGAACGTCATACCTGCTCAGGTGGCCGGGGTAAAGGAGATAGCCCTTACCGTGCCGACGCCCAAGGGCGAGGTCAATCCCTCTGTCATGGCTGTAATAGAGCTTCTGGGCGTAAAAGAGGTCTACGCCGTGGGGGGCGCGCAGGCCGTTGCCGCCCTTGCTTACGGGACGGAGAGCATCAGGCGGGTGGATAAGATAGCAGGGCCGGGCAATATATATGTTGCCGCCGCAAAGAGGATGGTCTTCGGGGATGTGGACATAGACATGATAGCAGGGCCGAGCGAGATACTGATTATCGCTGATGACACTGCAAGGCCGGATTTCATCGCCTCAGACCTTCTCAGTCAGGCGGAGCACGATGAGCTTGCAAGCCCGGTGCTCGTCACGGACTCGGAAAGGATTGCGGCTGACGTAAGGCGGGAGCTTATGGTAAGGCTTAACAGCCTAAGGAGGCGTGATATTGCGGCGGCCTCGCTTAAAAACTACGGCGCTGTGATACTCGTTAAAGACATGGCCGGGGCCGTGGAGATTTCAAACACAATAGCCCCGGAGCACCTTGAGCTTATGGTCAAAAACCCCAAAAGGCTCCTTCCCATGATTAAAAACGCGGGCGCGATTTTTTTGGGAAGCTGGAGCCCGGAGACTGTGGGCGATTATTCCGCCGGCCCGAACCACACACTTCCGACAGGCGGAACGGCAAGGTTTTCCTCCCCGCTTGGGGTGTATGATTTCATAAAGCGCTCAAGCCTGCTTGAGTTTACAAAAAAGGGATTTATGAGGCTTGCAAAGGCAGTGGAGACTATTGCCGATGCCGAGGGCCTTGAGGCGCATGCAAATGCGGCAAGGGTGAGGAAATAATAACTGCCGCCGCCCCCTGCCCCTATTTCTTCTTTGCCGCCTCTTTAATCAGGGCCTGCCCTATGACATTCCTTTGAATCTGGTTCGTGCCCTCGAATATCTGAAGGATTTTTGCGTCCCTCATCATCTTCTCAACGGGGTATTCCCTCATGTAGCCCGAGCCGCCCATCACCTGAACCGCGTTTACCGTGACCTTCATGGCAACGTCAGTGGCATAGACCTTTGCCATTGCGGACTCTTTTGTTATGTCCTTTGCCCCGCTGTCTATGTACCTTGCAACCGAGTAGACGAGGGCCCTTGCCGCCTCTATCTCGGTTGCCATGTCCACAAGCATGTGCTGGACCGCCTGAAAGCTTATTATCGGATGGCCGAACTGCACCCTCTGCCGGGCAAACCTCGTGGCCTCATCAAGCGCGCCCTGAGCCACTCCCACGCCCTGCGAGCCCACGCCGGTTCTTGACTGGTCGAGGGTCTTCATTGCCACTATGAAGCCCTTGCCCTCTTTTGAGATTAGGTTTTCCTTAGGAATCCGGCAGTTTTCGAATATGAGCTCCCTTGTGGATGACGCCCTTATGCCCATCTTCTTTTCCTTTTTCCCGAACGAAAACCCCGGCGTGCCCTTTTCCACTATGAAGGCCGACGCCCCCCTCGGGCCTTTTGCCTTGTCGCTCATCGCTATAATCGTGTATATCTCGGCCTCTCCTCCGTTTGTTATCCATTGCTTCGTGCCGTTTATCACGTACTCGTTTCCCTCAAGCTTGGCGGTGGTCTGAATCCCTCCCGCATCCGAGCCCGCGTTTGCCTCCGTAAGGCCGAAAGCCACGAGCCTCCTGCCCGCTGCTATATCCGGGAGGTATTTTTTCTTTTGCTCATCAGAACCGAAAAGCAGGATTGGGTATGCGCCGAGGGCGTTTGCGGCATACGTCGTGGAGACACCGAGGCACGCGGTTGAGAGCTCCTCCACCGCGATGCAGAGCTCAAGCGCGCCGCCCCCCGTGCCGCCGTACTCCTCTGGTATGAAAAGGCCGCAGAGGTCGGACTGCGCAAACACCTTCATTATGTCCCACGGAAACTCTTCCTTCTCGTCAAGCTCCGCCCTTACCGGGACTATCTTCTCTTGGGCTATCTGCCTTGCAATGTCCCGTATCATTACCTGCTCATCGGTCAAAAAATAATCCATTTACCCTTTACCCTCCTATAAAAACTTTTTCCTTGTCACGGTCCCTACGAGTTCTTCATTATATCAGGCGCGGAGAAGAAAAACGGTATCTCGTACGCTGCGGACTCCGGGGAGTCGGAGCCGTGGACTATGTTCCTTTCGATGTTCGTTGCGAAATCGGCCCTTATGGTTCCGGGCCTTGCCTCCTTGGGGTTCGTTGCTCCCATTATGTCCCTGACCCTCTTTATGGCGTCTTTGCCCTCGATGACCATCACCACTATCGGGCCTTCGGAAATAAAGGCCGTAAGCTCGCCGTAAAACGGCCTCTCCTTATGCACTATATAAAACCTTCCTGCCTCCTCGATGCCGAGCTTTACCATCCTTAATGCCGCGATTTTGAGACCGGCCCGTTCAAACCTCGTTATGACCTCGCCGATGATGTTCTTCTGAACGCCGTCGGGTTTGACTATTGAAAGAGTCTGCTGCATTATCCCTCCTGATTTAAGACTATTTGGTTCATTCGGACGTGCGGCTACCGGCCCTCTAATTTCTCGATAAGGGCCTTTATGGAGCGTGCGGATTTCTCCAGTGCCTTCATTTCGGCCTCGTCGAGCTTAAGCTCCACGATTCTTTCCACACCTTCTTTTCCGATTATGACGGGCACGCCCGCATAAAGCCCTATGATGCCGTACTGCCCATCGAGGTATGCGGAGCACGGAAGGAGCCTTTTTTCGTCCAGAAGCACAGCCTTTGCCATCTGAAACGCTGCGGCTGCGGGCGCATAGCAGGCGCTCCCGTGCTTAAGCAGCCCGACTATCTCGGCGCCGCCGTTCCTTGCCCTTCCGATAAGGCCCTCTACCCGAGTGCTGTCCAGAAGCGTGGCTATGGGGACGCCCTTTACCGTTGTGAAGCGGGGCAGGGGCAACATCTCGTCTCCGTGCCCGCCGAGAACCATGGCCTCGACATCCGCCGGTGAGACGCCCAGCTCCCATGCCACAAACGTCCTGAGCCTTGCCGAATCCAGCACCCCGCCCATGCCGATGACCCTCCTCGTGGGAAACCCCGACGCCTGCCACGCAAGCTGGGTCATCACGTCCATCGGGTTTGTGACGACTATGATGACGGCATTAGGGGAGACGCCTACCACGCGGGAGGCCGACTCCCTGACGACTTCCGCATTGGCATAGAGGAGGTCGTCCCTTGACATTCCGGGCCTGCGCGGAAAACCCGCGGTTATGACGATGACGTCCGAGCACTCGGTGTCCTGATAATCGTTCGTCCCGCGCACAAAGGAGGACGAGCCCCATAAGGGGCATGCCTCGGATATGTCAAGGGCCTTGCCCTGCGGCATGGACTCGGCGATGTCAAAAAGCATCACATCCGCAAGCCCTGAATGGGCAATGAGCTGGGCAAGCGAGGCGCCCACGTTTCCGGCTCCTATTATCGAGACCTTTTTCCTCATGAGAAAGATAATTATATAAGGACTGGGCAGGGGTTTGCAACCCCGCGCCTCCCCACGCGAATTGAATCCCCCTTATGCCGCTTGACAAGATAGGGGCGGAAGTTGTAAAAATTTGGTGTCTTCGGAAGGGACTGTACATTAAATAATATAATGGGAGGAACCATGAAAATTGAATTCGGTCGCCTGTCCGGGGGGAGACGTCTTGTTCTTGCCGCTACGGTTTTCATGTTCATTGCGGCGGGTTCAGGGGTTTGTGCAGCCGAGGAGCGCGAGTGGACCGGTAATATCAATTTTTTCTTCGGCGCTAAGTCCCTCAATAACGACGACTGGAGCCCTGTTGAGAACCAGGGGGAATCCGGCGTGGAGATAGACTTCATGCGCAAGGGATGGCCCGTCGGCGTAGTCGTAGACAGCATGCGCTCCTTTGACGAAGTGACCGTGGTTGACCCGGTTACGGGAACCATAAGCAAATGGGTTGAAAGCAGCACCTCAGAACTTAATATAGGGGTTAAAAAGACATGGAAGCCCGGGATGGCCCGTCCCTTTATCGGCGGGGGCCTTTCCTTGGTCCGCGCTGAATACGAAGAGGTGACCGTGGGCACCGGCAAAATAAGCGATTCGGACACGGCGATAGGCGTCTGGGTAGGAGTGGGCGCATACTGGACGCTCGGCAAGCATTTTAATATCGGTTTTGAGCTTAAAAGGTCTTACGCCGAGGCCAAGCGCCTCGGCAAAGAGGTCGATGCCGGCGGCGGACATGCCGGCCTCCTGTTAGGTTATCACTGGTAGGGGACTATCTGTCTTCTATGAGGCGGCGGAAGCGGCAAAAGCCTCTTGACGACAGGTACGTCTGGGTAAATGCTTATTAACCAAATAGGACATTTCTATTTTGGCTTGACACCAGCAGAACCCGAACTTGAAAAACCACAATAAATAATGTTTTCATATCGAGAGGTTTCTATGTCTGAGCCAACCCCTGTGATGAAACAATATCAGAGCATAAAGGAGCGCTACGGCGACGCAATAGTGCTCTTCAGGCTCGGCGACTTCTACGAGATGTTCGGGGAAGACGCCGTGGCCGCCTCAAAGGTCCTTCGGATAGCCCTCACAACGCGTGAGAAAGGCAGGGAAGAGCCTACCCCCATGTGCGGCATACCTCATTTTGCGGCTGACTCCTACATAACAAAGCTCATCAGGGC